>JBAIYF010000464.1:0-1833 GCA_037916115.1 Anaerolineales bacterium | reverse complement strand
CAGGTCACAGGCTGATACTCAGACTCGCTGAGCAGGTCTTCGAGAATGCTGCGCCAACCGGCGTCATCGTCCACGATGAGGGCTTTGGGCGTGGCAGCGGCTTGAGAAACTGAATCAGGTTTCGGGTCCAGAAAAGAGGCGGGGGCTTCATCCGTTGCGGGCGCGCTGACCAAAATCCGCTGGATCACTTCTTTGAATTCGACTCGTTTGAAACTTTCCTTGCGCAGAAAAGTAAAGGCGTTGTGTTCGGTGAGAGCTTTCACGGCAACTTCAACGGTGGCGAAGCCGGTGAGCAAAATGGCACGGCAGTTCGGGTCGAGCAGACGCACAGCGTCGAGCACGCGCAGACCGTCTTGATTGTGATGATCGCTGGCAGAGAGTGAGAGATCGACCACGGCGAGGCGGTGTGGGTTGGCTTTGAGCGCGGCAATGGCTTCGTCGACGGTGCTGGCGGTATCAACCTCGAAGCCGTGATCGCCGAGCATTTCGCTCAGAATGCCCCGCCATGAAGAGTCGTCGTCCACGATGAGGGCGCGGAGGTTCATGCTTGCTCCGCGATCGGCAGGCGCAGGTGGAAGGTGGTGCCGTGTTTGCCATCGCTCTCCACGGTGACGGTGCCGCCGAGGCGCGTCATCAGAGTTTTGACCCACCACAGACCGAAGCCCATCTTGCCGGGATGTGTGCGGCTGGAATATTCCAGCTCAAAAATTTGTTCGTGCAGTTCGGGCGGAATGCCGCGCCCGGTATCGCTGACCGACACTTCGACCCAGCCCGCATTGTGTTTGCCGCAAATTTTTATTTCGCCTTTGCCGCCCATCGCGTCGATGGCGTTTTCGATCAGGTTGCGAAAGACGAACACCAGACTTTGTCCGCTGGCGTGGACGGTGGGCAGGTTTTCCAAGCCGCCTGTTTGAATTTGAATTTCAGGAGAGGCGTTCACAGCGCGAACCGCTTCCATCACTCGCGGCGACACTTGAATTTTTTCCAATCGAATGGGGCGCAGGTGCGAAAGATTTTCCTGCACGATCTGCATCGCGGCAGTGGCGCTGCGTTCGATCTCGCTCAGGCTTTTGGCGAGGTAGGCTTCATCCTGCAAAAGTTTTTCGTATTTGTCTTGAATGCCCTGCACCCGCACGGGAATCACGCCGACTTTGTTGTTCATGTTGTGTAACAGGTTCGCAGAAATATCCCCGACGGCAGCAAACGTCTCTGCGATGAGATGCTGTTCCTGTGAAGCCCGCAAGGCTTGCTGTCTGGATTCATTTTGGATGGCGAGCACGGCATAGTTGGCGAGACATGCCAGCACTTTCTTGTCCCATTCGGATGTATCGCCTCTTACTCCGCCCGTGCCTGCGTGGAACACCCCGAACATTCCCAACGCCGAGGGTTTGTCCGCGCTCATCAGCGGCAGGAGCAAACTGCCGTTCTTGTCGTCAGGCAGATTGCCGTTGGAGGCGGTCAATTGCATTTCGCCTTTTTCGTCTTCCAACCAAATGGCGCTGGCAGATGTGTTGAGCAGGTCATTCGCCATTTCACAAAGTTGACCCAACACGGTTTGGCTGGGTTGGGCGATCAGCAATTGCGCGGCTTCCTGCAGAGCGTCCAGCAGGCGCACTTCCTGAATGGCAGTCACAGCGTAGGTGGCGAGCGATTGCAGCATATGGCTGTCATCTTCGCTGAAGCCGTTCACCTGCGGACTCTCCAAATTGAGCACGCCTTCGAGCCGTCCGCTGGCATTGATGAGCGGCACACACAGCTCGGAGCGCATTTCCAGCACCGAGTCGAGCGGGTAGTACATTTCCGCCCATTGCTTTTCGCGCAAGTCACGGATGA
>JBAIYF010000463.1:0-1999 GCA_037916115.1 Anaerolineales bacterium | reverse complement strand
CCCTCGCCGAAGCGGAGCGAGACTCACAAGTGCGCTGTGTGGTCATCACCGGCGGTGGCAAGGTCTTCAGTGCCGGGCAGGATATCACCGAGATGAAATTGGGCGGCGGCGAAATTTCCTACCGTGATCATTTGGAGAAAACATACAACCCGCTTATCCTTCAAATTCGGGAAATGGGCAAGCCGGTTGTGGCGGCTGTTAACGGAGCGTGTGCGGGTGCAGCATTTGGCATTGCGCTCGCTTGTGACTTGCGTGTGGCTCATACCAGTGCATATTTCGTGGTGGGCTTTAGCGGCATTGCGCTTGCACCTGACTCTGGGGTCTCATTGCTGCTTCCAAAACTCATTGGTTTGGGGCGCGCGCAGGAATTCTTTTATACAAACAAACCCATCTTTGCGCAGCACGCCTTCAATCTTGGCATCGTCAACCGGCTCGGTGGATTCAACTATCAGCGTGTGCTAAACCAAATGGTCAGCGAACTGGCTCAAGGTCCGCGTGAGGCGTTTGCGGCGGGGAAAAAGGCGTTCAATGCGGCGATCCTTCCCAACCTGGCTGAGTCGCTGGAGCAGGAAGGCATCCTTCAGGATGGTTTGGGCAAATCGTCAGACCATCAGATGGCGGTGAAGGCATTTTTGGAAAAACGAAAACCCAAATATGACTGACGTATCCTAATTGAAATTTCCGGGTTACATAAAACGTCAAAAATTGTCATTTTTTGTCAAAAATCAGTGTACTTTTGTCATATTGACGCAAAACTGAAATTCTTGTATAGTTTTAGAGCAATTTACTGGAAAACAAGAACTTATGAACCAGCGAATTCACATAGGTTGTGAATAAGCGGGCACCCTGTCCGGGGTGCCCGCTTATATTTTCTCTAAACCCTCTACCCTAGGAGAGTAAAAATGTCAGGACAGATCAATGCGTTTGAAATGGCACAAAAGCAATTTGACGGTGTTGCCAAACAACTAAGGCTCGATTCCGGCGTTTCTGAAATGCTGCGCTGGCCGATGCGTGAATATTCGTTCCGCATCCCCGTCCGTATGGACGATGGCTCGATGAAGGTCTTTCAGGGCTTCCGTGTGCAGCACAATGACTCGCGCGGACCCAACAAAGGCGGCATTCGCTTCCACCCGGCTGAGACGCTCGACACCGTGCGTGCGCTCGCCACGTGGATGACCTGGAAGTGCGCCGTGGCGGATATTCCGCTCGGCGGCGGCAAGGGCGGCATCATCGTTGACCCTGCCACCCT
The DNA here is from genome assembly GCA_037916115.1 of Anaerolineales bacterium. Lineage (GTDB taxonomy): Bacteria > Chloroflexota > Anaerolineae > Anaerolineales > Villigracilaceae > Villigracilis. Next base: position 750 of record JBAIYF010000463.1, on the reverse strand, counting down.
TTCGGTTCGTGAAAAGGAAGAACTTTGCCGCGGTTGGGTTCGCAACATGTGGAAGAACATTGGTCCGCGCAATGACGTGCCCGCTCCCGATGTTGGCACCACCCCGCAAATGATGGGCTGGATGATGGACGAATATTCCAAGCTCGTCGGTCAGTACACACCCGGCGTGTTCACCGGCAAACCCCTTGGCGGTGGCGGCTCACTTGGGCGCACCGAAGCGACCGGTTTCGGCGTGGTCTACACCATCCGCGAAGCCATGAAGCGCCTCAACATCGACCCCAAGGGTTCTGTGGCTGTGCTCCAAGGCTTTGGCAACGTGTCTCAGTATGCGGCGATCGGCTTCGTTGAAATCCTCGGCGGCACCGTGGCATGTGTTTCCTGCTACGACCGCCACGACAAGAAAGCCTACACATACAGCAAGAAGGGTGGCATCGATCCGCGCTTCCTGCTCTCCATTGTGGATCAGTACGGCACCATCGACAAGAAAAAGGCGCTGGACTCCGGCTATGAAGTCAGCGACGGCGACAAATGGATCGAGTTTGAAGGCAACGTCCTCATCCCTGCCGCGCTCGAAGGACAGGTCAACGGCGAAACCGTGCAGAAGGTTTCCAAGGGCATCAAGATCGTCGCCGAAGGCGCCAATGGTCCCACCACCCCCGAAGCCGACGAAGTGTTCAAGAAGAACGGCGTGTTCAACATCCCCGACTTCCTCTGCAACGCCGGCGGCGTGACCACCTCCTACTTCGAACA
>JBAIYF010000462.1:0-3600 GCA_037916115.1 Anaerolineales bacterium | reverse complement strand
TGCGGGAAGGCTTGAAAGATGTGACTGTCAAGCCTTACTCGGGCGGCGAACTGAACGAATTACTCAAGTAAGGGAATTAAAACCTGGCAGGTCTTAACGGCCTGTCAGGTTTACGAAAGATAATAATGCGACCTCGTTGGCGAAAAGTTTTTCACGATCTATGGGATAGTAAAATGCGCACCCTGCTAGTGGTGTTTTCCATTGCAGTGGGTGTTTTTTCCATTGGGGTCATCACCGGCGCATATGAGATTATTTCCAATGATATGGATGCCTCGTATGCGGCGAACAACCCCAGTAATATCGAATTGCGCACATCTGGGATCACAGACGATGTGCTGACTTCGATCCGTAATTCGAAGGGTATTAAGGATGCGGAGGGGCGGCGTGTCGTAAACTTCCGCGTGCGGACACAGGATAGTTCGCAATGGGTGACCATCGATCTGGTGGCAATGGATAGCTTCAGCGAGAACAAGGTCAACTTATTGTTGCCGATCGAAGGGCGTTCCGAGGCAAAAAAGAACGAGATCATCCTGGATAAGAAGGTATTGGAAAAGATCGATATCGCCGTTGGTGAAGATCTGATCTTTGAGCTGGCGGACGGGAGTACCAAGACATTTCAAGTAGTTGGGATTGTGCAGGATACAAGCACAGGCGCTGGTGATTTTCTTGCACCGCCTTTTGCCTTCACTGTCATGGATACCATGCAGACCCTGCGCCAGCCGGATACCTTCAACCGTGTGTATGCGACAGTCCTTGAGAACCCGAACGACCTGACACACATCCGCACCGTGGGCGGTGACCTGCGTGACAAACTTGAGAAGAATGGCACAACTGTTTCCCGCATCCGTTATTCAGAGCGGAATAAGCATCCACTGACCGATGTGTTGAACGCAGTGCTTGGCATTTTGCTGGCACTCGGTGTGTTGATCGTTTTTCTATCAAGTTCGTTGATCGCAAATACGTTGAGCGCCTTGTTGAACCAGCATTTGCGACACATCGGCGTGATCAAACTGGTGGGTGGACGAACCCGGCAGGTCTTTTACATGTATTTGACCCTCATCATGGCGTTCGCTGCATTGGCTCTGCTCATTGCCGTCCCTGCCGGTGGGTGGGGAGCGTATGGTCTTGCAAACTACATAGCCAACCAGTTGAACTTCCAATTGCTTGGCTATCGTATTGTGCCGCTTTCGTTCGTTGTGCAGGTGGTGGTGGGTTTGCTGGTGCCGCTGGTTGCGGGTCTTTCGCCGGTGCTGAATGGTTCGCGCATTACAGTTTTGCGTGCGTTGAGTAACGACCTTGCCGGAGATGAATCCAAGCCGCAGGGCGGGCAGCAGACCCGTGTGAGCCGGTTGGATTGGGCTTTGGTGCGGCTCACGCGCATTTTATCCAGGTGGGGCATTCAGGTTCCACGCCCGTTTATCATTTCATTGCGAAATACCTTCCGCAAACGTGGGCGGCTTGTGTTGACTCTGTTCACGCTCACCATGGGTGGTGCCATCTTCATTGCTGTCTTCAATGTGCGTACCAGTCTGCGCGAATACACCGATCAGATCGGCAGTTACTTCCGTGCAGATGTGACGGTTGATTTTGACCGTGCCTATCGTATCAATGAAGTTGAAAAGATCACATCGCAGATCGAAGGCGTGAAGTGGGTGGAAGGCTGGCAATTCATCAGCACTGAATTGCTTTACCCCGATGGCGCAGTGGCAGATAGCATCAACTTGCTCGCTCCGCCTGCCAACAGCGAATTGGTCAACCCACTGCTTGTATCCGGGCGTTGGATCCGCGCCGATGACGTGAGAAAACTTGCGATCAGTGAGGCTGTCATCAAGTTCTATCCGGGGTTGCAACCTGGTGATTCGTTGCTGCTCAAAGTGGATGGACGTGAGGAACAGTGGGAAGTGGTTGGCATCTTTAAGTTTGTAGGGCGTGAAGGTATCCTTGCCTATACTCCACGCGAATATGCGGAGAAAGTTATAAACCTTGCCAATCGCTCTTACTCTTATCGTGTGGTTGCTTCGGACCATACCCGTGAATTTCAGGATGCATTGGCAGAGCGGCTGGACGATGAGTTCCGCGCTGCGGGGTTCAAGGTGCGCCAGGCGGAGTCGGGCCTCGCTTCATTGGATACAGTCTCTGAGAGTTTGGATATTCTGGTCGTCTTCCTGTTGATCATGGCGATTCTGACAGCCATTGTCGGTGCAATGGGGTTGACCGGTACCATGGGCATGAATGTGCTGGAACGCACCCGCGAGATCGGTATTATGCGTGCGATCGGCGCGGATGACGTTGCTGTGATGCGCACCGTGATCGGCGAAGGGTTTGTGATTGGTGCGATCTCATTCGTTTTTTCGATCATTGTATCCATTCCGCTCACATATTTGTTGGCCACCATTGTAAGTTTGGCGATCTTTGAAACGCCTATTGATGTGATCTTTACCTGGCTGGGATATGCCATCTGGCTTGGACTGGTGATTGTGCTTTCCGTTCTTGGGTCTATTTTGCCTGCCCGCAATGCGGCGCGGCTGACCATTCGGGAAGTTTTGGCGTATGAGTAAATCGTAAATCGTAAATCGAAGAAGGTATTCATGAAGAAAAACATTTGGAAGTTTGTAACATTGATTGTGCTGTTCGCCTTTGTCCTTTCGGCGTGCGGTGCGGCACAGGAACCGGCAGCGACTGAAACTCCTGTAGAGGAAGTGCTCTCCTCCGGCGATGTCATCTCTGAGGGACGACTCGAACCCGTCCATGCGACGAACCTGACCTTTCAGGCACGCGGCGTAGTGGCAGAGGTTCTTGTGCAGGCTGGGGATGTTGTCAGCGAGGGTGATGTTCTGGCTCGGCTGTCAAACGCCGGGGCGGCAGAGGCGCAGCTTCTCCTTGCCCAGAATGCGTATGATACGCTTCTCCGTAACGAAAGCGGTGATCGCGCCAAGTTATGGGAGGCATATATGAGTGCGCAGATCGTCCGCGCGGATGCCGAGGAGAAGTGGGAAGATTTTGATACCGATGCTGTCGATGATCGCGTTGAGGATATCGAAGCCGAGATCGAAGACCTGAAGGATGACCTGAAGGATGCTCAGGATGAATTTGATAAATACAAGGACCTGAGCGACGATAACTCCAAACGCAAAACCGCCGAGGACGATCTTGAGGCGGCTCAGGAGGCATTGAATGCCAAGGTCCGTGAATTGGAAGCAGAAACCCGCTCTCGCGATGAAGTAAAGGCTGCTTATGATGCGGCTCTTGCGGCGGAAGCCGAGGCGAAGTACCAATATGAGATCAGCCTCGACGGACCGAACGCTGACCAACTTGCCATTGCCAAGGCGAATTTGGATGCGGCTCAGGACGCTCTTTCTAACTATGTGATCGTTGCTCCATTCTCCGGCGTTGTTGCAGATGTGAACATCAAGGCGGGCGAGCAGGTGGGGGCTGATACCCGTGCCGTCAGCGTTGCCGATTTCAGTGAATGGTATGTAGAGACCACCGATGTGACCGAACTCGAAGTGGTGGATATTCGCGTTGGTCAGGCGGTGACGATTCGACCCGACGCACTGCCCGACCTTGAATTGAACGGTACGGTGACGGAGATCAGCAATG
>JBAIYF010000461.1:0-6934 GCA_037916115.1 Anaerolineales bacterium | reverse complement strand
CCGAGCCCCATCGAAAGTGAGCCGCTATCCACACAGGTGACTTTGCCGGGGAATTCCTCGGCAGCGTGTCGGGCAATGTTCACCACACCGGAGAGTTTGCCAGAAACGTGAATGGACAGGATATGGTCGCAGCCGGAGGCGAGCAAAGACTGATACGGCGTAAGAAAATCTCCAATGGACGGCGCAGCAGTCGTCGCCGGGGTTTGAAGCGCGGGCAGACGAGTGTAAAAATCTTCGCGCGAGATGCCCGTCCCATCTGCATATTGCTTCCCTTCAAGGATAAGGATGGTAGGCACCACATGAATCTCGTGTTGTTCGATCAGATAGGGCGGCAGGTCGGAGGTTGAGTCGGTGACAATTCCAAGTTTCATGAGGCAAAGTGTAGCATAAAAATTTTCTGATAACTTTTCTCTAAATTACGTGCACCACCTGATACTTTTATATTGACATACTGTATATTACACAGTATAATACGATAAAGGATTAGCCATGGCAAAAACTGAATCTCTTGAAAATGTGGTTTTGGAGTTACGGCGCGGGGTGATCGTGCTGGCGGCGCTCAGCCAACTGAGTTCTGCGGAGTACGGGTACTCGTTGCTGAAGAAACTCGCCGACCTCGGTTTGGATGTGGACCAAGGGACGCTGTACCCGCTGCTCCGCCGGTTGGAGGCGCAAGGTCTGCTCGAATCGGACTGGAAGATTGAAGAGTCGCGCCCGCGTCGGTATTATGTAATTAGCGCAGAAGGCAGGAAAATTCTGCCAAAAATGAAGAAAGAATGGAACGACATCGTGTCCGTGATGGACAAGATGCTGGCATAAGGAAAGGAAAACACCATGAACCTCATAGATCGTTATGTTGCCGAAGTCGGCAAAAACTTGCCTTTATTGAATGGGCGTGAAGACATCGAAAAGGAATTAAAGTCCACGCTCGAAGATATGCTGGAAGACCGCGCGCAAAGCACCGGGCGTACACGCGATGAAGCGTTGGAGATCGAAGTGTTGAAAGAATACGGCTCACCGCAAAAGGTGGCCTCCACCTACAACCCACATCCATATCTCATCGGTCCGAAAATATTCCCGTTCTATTTGTTCGTGATGAAGATCGTCCTCACAGTGGTGGTCAGTGTCATGCTGGTATTAGCAGGCATTCAAGCTGTGACCGATACACCCTTCATGGGCGCAGACTTTGTGAAGATCATTGGGCAGGGGTTGGGCAAAGCACTTTCTGCCGCCCTTGCCGCCTTCGGGAATGTGACCCTGGTCTTCGTCATCCTTGAGCGCGTCTTGCCGGAGAAAGAGATCGGCGGCTTCAACGATGAAAAGGATTGGGACCCCGCCACACTCGCCAAAGAGCCTGATCCTAACTCTGTGAGCCGCTCTGAGCTGATCGCTGAAATCGTATTCACCTTTGTGGCATTGGCGATCCTGAATATCTATCCGCAGTGGCTGGGCATGTTCTTCTTCACTGGCGATGAACAGGTTTTCATCCCCATTTTCACAGAGAAATTCTTCCAGTTTGTGCCGTACATCAATATTGTGCTGATAGCAGAAATATTGTTCGATATCTATCTGTTGCGAAACGCGATCTGGAACCGCCTGACCCGTATTGGCAAAGTGATCATTGAAGCCGCCAGCCTCACATTGACTGTCCTGATCTTGCGCACGCCAGATATCATCGCCTTTAGTGCTGAGGCGCTCCCTGGTGGATCGTTCACCGCCGAAAAGGCTGAAGTCTTTGTGACCATTGCCGCCTCCATGTTCCCCATCATCATGGCGATCGTCATCATCATCCAAAGCATTGAGTTAGTCAAAGCCGTGTATCGTCTGTTCAAAACAAGCAGCCAAACAAAGTAAGCACGAATCAAAAAAGAGACGGTCACCTTGAAGGTGACCGTCTCTTTTCATTTGTAATCTATTCTATCGAAAGAATGAATTGGTAGTGCGGCTGACCGCCCTCCTGCACCTCAACCTCGAGGTTGGAGTATTTCCCGCGGATCAAGTCTGCCATACGGTTGGCTTCGGCATGGGTCATCCCTTCACCGAAGAGCAGGGTAACGATCTCATGCTCCCTCGCATCAGCTTTTTCCAACAGGTCAAAGATGCCGCTCTCCACAGAGTTCGCAGAAGCGACCAGTTTGCCATCCAGCAGCGCAATGACCTGACCATCCTTCACGGTCACGCCGTCGATCTCCACAGAGCGGGTCGCCACCGTGATCTCACCGGTCTTCACATTGTTCATTGCCTTGTTCATACGCTCTGCAATGGCTTCCACGTCGCCGCCGGGGTCAAAGGAAAGCATGGCGGCTAGTCCCTGCGGCACGGTGCGGGTCGGCACCACCTGCACGTTCTTCACCGTCACTTCCTTGGCCTGGTTCGCCGCCATCACAATATTCTTATTGTTCGGCAGAATGATCACTTTATCAGTGGGCATATTCTCGAACGACGCCAAAATATCCTGAGTAGACGGGTTCATCGTCTGCCCGCCCGCAACGACAGCGGAAACCCCAAGGCTGGCAAAGATACGGCTGATGCCCGTACCGGGCGAAACCACCACCACCGCAATATTGCCCGGCTCCACCGCCGAGAACTGGATCTGCGTCGCTTTACTCTTTTGAATGTCATCCATCTGTGCCATCAAATTCTCAATGGCAACCTTCGTCACGGTACCGATGCCCATAATGTAATCGATCGGCACATAGCGGTTCTCGGTCGGCACGTGGATGTGCATGCGGTACATGCCATCCCCCTCGCCCACCTGAATGGACGTACCCATCTCTTCCAGCTTTGCATAAAAGCCCTGAAGGTCGAGCTCGCCATTCGGCACAAAGTCCACCACCACTTCGTAATCCTGCCCCTCTTCCACAACTTCCATCGCATCTTCAAGGTTCATGGCAGAAAGCGACTGCACCTGCATGGTCGGCGTTTCAAGCGACTCGCCGTAAATATGGCGCAGCATCCCTTCGAGGAAGAAGAAAAGACCCTTGCCGCCCGAATCCACCACACCCGCTTGTTTCAGGATGGGGAGAAGTTCAGGTGTCTTCTTGACCGCTTCATCGGCGGCTCTGACAGCCACCTCAAGCAGTTCCACCGCATCACTCACGGACCCGCGGGCTGCTTCAGCGGCATTGGCAGTTTCCTTAATGACGGTGAGGATCGTTCCCTCGACCGGCTTAACCACACCTTTATAGGCCGTATCGCGCGCTTCCCCCAACGCCTTGACGAACGTATCCACATCCAGAACATCTTTATCATGCACGCCGCGCGAAAACCCGCGCAGAATCTGGCTGGTGATCACGCCGGAATTTCCACGGGCGCCCATCAATGCACCTTTGGAAAAAGCCGCCGCCATCTCACCAAGATGGACCGTGCCTTTATCTTTGATCTCATTCCAGGCTGCCTGCAATGTCAGGCTCATGTTCGTGCCCGTATCGCCGTCTGGCACAGGGAACACGTTCAATGAGTTAACCACCTGCTGGTTGGTGCGCAACCAGGTAACCCCCGCATCCACAAGGCGTTTGAATGCCCGCCCATCGATCGTACGCTTGCGGAGTTTCTCAACGCGTGCGGTATCTATCGCCATGTATCGCTTCTCCTCGCTCTCTCTCGTTTGTCTCTCTTAATCCCTGTCGCTGATGCGCAGCCCCGCCACATGCACATTAACCGTGCTCACACGCAGTCCCAGCGCCTTTTCGACATGGAAGCGGACGGTATTCGCCACGCTTTCCGCCACCGAGTTGATGCGTGTGCCGTATTCCACGATCACATGAATTTCAATATGGATCTCATCGTCAACGTATTTGACGGAAATACCGCGCGACGGTTCGCGGGTAATGGTCGAGACGATACCGTCTGCCAGGTTTTTGGGGGCAAGCCCCACCACCCCATACGATTGCAAGGTGGCTTGATACGCAATGGTTGCCACTGCGTTCGGCGAGACGTGGATCCCACCGAAGGATGTAGTTTCTTCGCCCATGGTTTTTTCCTCACTAAATTCTCTTCTAAAGGCGCGAACGCCCGGTTTTGATTTCCTTGTTCCTATTTTAACATCTAATCTTGAAGATGGTTGCGTTCTATGGTAAAATGCCGTGCCTTCGAAAAGGGCAAATGGACTTATTTGCAAGGAAAGACAGGAAAGAAAGGACTCTCAAACATGGCAAAGTGCAATCACTGCGGCAAGGCAACCACCTTCGGTCATAACCGCTCTTTTTCCCAGCGTGCCACCAACCGCACGTTCAAGCCCAACCTCCAGAAGGTTTCGGTGATGGAAAAGGGACGCCTCGTGAAGAAGACGCTGTGCGCCAAGTGCATCAAGACGCTCAGCAAATCTGTGGCGTAGGTTTCGACCTCCCCTCACAACTCAAAAATCGCGGCGCATTCAGCGCCGTGATTTTTGTTTTAATTACTGCCCCACTGAAAGGATATCTTTCAACGCCCGCACCCCTGCCGCACTGCCTTGCGGATGTTTGAAAGCCGCATTGCCAGTGACAAAGACATTCGCCCCGGCATTCTTCATCAGGGGGAGGGTTTCGGCGTTGATGCCGCCATCTACTTCGAGGTGGGCGGAGGAACGGAGCGTATTCAACCTTGCGCGGATATCCTCCACTTTGGCGATCATTTCGGGCATGAACTTTTGACCGGAAAAGCCCGGGACAACGCTCATAACAAGGACAAGGTCCACGAATGGCAGAATGGGGTAAATGGATGATGCCGGGGTGGCGGGGTTCAACGTGACACCAGCAGTACAGCCCAGCGACTTTATCTTTTCGATGACAGGCGGCAGGTTGGGGCAGGTCTCTACATGGACGGTGATGTTATTCGCTCCGGCTTTGGCGAAGGCTTCAATGTATTTCTCCGGCTCAGAGATCATCAGATGCGCGTCGAGCGGAAGGTTGGCAACGCGTTTGAGCGATTGAACAAATAGCGGACCAATGGTGATATCAGGGACGAAGTGACCGTCCATCACGTCCACATGGATCCAGTCGGCTCCGGCGGATTCGATGGCGGCGACTTCTTCGGCGATGTGGGCAAAGTCTGAAGCGATGATGGAGGGGGCGAGAAGGTAGCGGGTCATATAATGAAAGACCTGACAGGTTTTGCGAAGTCCCCGAATGGGGAAAACCTGTCAGGTCTGGGTGTTATTTCGGCGGGAAGTAATTGAACCAGACCAGCAGCCAGAAGGGAACCAAGCCGCCCCATGCGATCAGGGCGATCAACCCCAAGCCGACGGCGACCCAGTCTATGTTTTCGGCGGGAGATTCTGCCTGGTAGGTGTAGGCAGGCTCGGGCTGAGTCTGAGGCGGGTATTGCGGCGGAGGGTAGTAATGCGGTTCGGGGGCAGGTTCCGGCTCGGGTTGGTAGATCGGTTCGACGGGGGCGAGGCGATCCGCAATATCCTGTTTGATGGTGATGACAGGTTGGGATGGCGGCTCTTTTGCCACAGGTTTGGCGGGAGCGGGTGTTGTGCCAAAGTTTTGCAGCACGCGCCCAAGCTGGTCGGCAGTGCGGTAACGCGCGGATGGTTCTTTTGAGAGAACTTTCATGACGATCTCTTCGAGCGCGGGTGGGACGTCGGGGACGTATTCGCTGATGGCGAGCGGGCGTGCGGTGAGATGCAGGCGGGCGAGTTCGTCGGCGGAGGTGGCGTTGAAAGGTGTGGTGCCGGTGAGCAGTTCGTAGAGGACGACCCCTAGCGAGTAGACGTCGGAGGCGGGGGTTGGAGCTTCGCCCGCGGCTTGCTCGGGCGCGAAGTAGAGCGGTGAGCCCCAGACGATGTCGTTGCGTTCGCCGGGTTTGATGGTGGAGAGGGCGCGCGCGATACCGAAGTCGGTGACTTTGAGGCGCATGTCTTTGGTGACGAGCATGTTGTGGGGCTTGATGTCGCAGTGGACGAGTCCGGCGCGGTGGGCGTAGCCAACGCCCGCGCAGGCTTGGATCATGAGGGGAATGCCCTGCTGGTAGGGAAAACGCCCGCGATCACGGATGATCTGTTTGAGGTCTTTGCCGGGGATGTGCTCCATGACGATGTAGAGCAGGTCGTCGGCGGTGCCAAAGTCGTGGACGGTGACGATGTTGGGGTGCGAGAGGTTGGCGGCGGAACGCGCCTCGAGCCAGAACTGTTTTTGGAAGCTCTCGTTCTCGGAGTATTCCTTGCGCAGGACTTTGATGGCGACGGGTCTGTCGAGGATGACATCGCGGGCAAGGTAGACGTTCGCCATGCCGCCGTTGCCAAGCACTTCCTGGAGTTGGTATCGGTCGTTGAGTAATGCGCCTTCGGTCATTGTGCTGGGATTATACCGTGAGTTGCGAGGCGGGGACGGCGAAGCCGCTCCGCCGGGAAAATATAAGCGGTTGTATTCTTAAGTTGCTTTTTGGGGTGACGCTTTCTAGTTTGACCACGATTGCAATTCGATGATATTGCCTTCAGGGTCTGTGACATAGCACCAGGTTACTTTTGCCCCAGTTGCGATCTGTAAGGTGACAATTTCACCGACTGCTTTTCCACCTGCTTGCAACACTGCTTCCTGGGCAGATACAACGTCATCCACGGAGAAGGCAATATGCCCAAAGCCGGGTCGATTTACTGCGGTTTCGCCGCGCTCTTTGAGAACATTGAAGTTGAAAATTTCCAACGTGGGTCCGGTATCCCCATACCCGGGCAATCGTAAATGCATGCCGCGCAGATGCGCACCGGGAATGCCTGATCCCGCTTCGAGTTTTTCTCCCTGGTAGTCGCGTTCTGGCGGAACGGGGATACATCCAAAGATCTGCTCGTAGAAACTGGAAAGAGCCCGCCAATCTTCAGCAATAAGATTTGTGTGAACATACCTGGCTGAAATGCTCATGCTTTATCTCCTGGATATGTGATGTGTTCAAATGCGAAAGTCCCCCAAACCATTGTATCGCGGACGGCTGCGCTGGGGCGAAGGATCAGGGG
>JBAIYF010000460.1:0-2080 GCA_037916115.1 Anaerolineales bacterium | reverse complement strand
GTGATGGGGTGAAGGTGCCAGCGATGTTGTATCATGGGGATGGTAAACACGCAGTCATCAACATCCATGGCGGACCGAACTGGCATTTCTCGAACATCTGGCATCCACTGATGAGTTACATGGCGGCGCAAGGTTGGACGGTGCTTGGACCGAACTATCGCGGCTCGACGGGCTATGGCAAGAAGTGGCAGAACGCCAGCCGCTACGATATGGGCGGCATCGACACGGACGATTGCGCTTGGGGTGTGAAGTATTTAGTTGAGAACGGTTTGGCAGAAAAAGATAAAGTAGCGGTGACGGGGCGCAGTCATGGCGGTTTTCTGACGATGTGCTGCATGGTGTTTCATCCACATTTGTTTGCGGGTGGGTCGGCGGTGGTGCCGTTCTTAAATTGGCTTAGTTCGCACAAGAACTCACGCGAAGACCTGCAACATTGGAACATCGAGAACATGGGCGACCCCGAAGACCGGCGTGAGTTGTGGGTTTCACACTCGCCGTATTTCTTTTTAGACCGCATCAAGGCGCCCGTACAAATGATCTGTGGCGCGAACGACCCGCGCTGCCCGGCGTCGGAATCTACGGAAGCGTATAAAAAATTAAGAGGACTGGGAAAAGATGTAGAATTGCACTTGTATGAAGATGAGGGGCATGTCTTTTTGAAGATCGAAAATGTAATTGATGCAATGGTAAAACAAGTGTATTTTTTGGAAAAAACTCTGAAGAAAACCAAAACAGGAGAAAAGGAATGATCAAACAGGCACACGCAATTTCTGAGGAACTTATCGAATGGCGGCGGGATTTTCACATGCACCCCGAAACGGGATTCGACGTCCACCGCACGGCAGGGATTGTGGCTGATGAACTGGAAAAGATGGGGTATAGGGTCAAGCGTGGGGTGGGCAAAACAGGCGTCGTGGCGGAAATAGGCGAAGGCGGCAAGGTGGTCGCCATCCGCGCCGACATGGATGCACTTCCAATTTTTGAACAGAACGAAACGGAGTACATTTCGCAGAACGAAGGCAAGATGCACGCATGCGGACATGACTCACACACTGCCATGGCGCTCGGTGCAGCCAAGATCCTTGCCAAAGAAAAATTGAATGGACGGGTGCGCTTCCTCTTCCAACCCTGTGAAGAGACCGCCGATGAAGAAGGCTTGAGCGGTGCGCAGCGCATGTATGCCGAAGGAGCCACCAAAGGCGTGGATTACGTCATTGCCCAGCACGTAGATCCAAGCCATCCGGTCGGAACCATCACCATCAACGAAGGACCCAGCGGCGGCGGCGTGACTTCATGGAAAGCAACCATTTACGGCAAAGGTGGGCACGGCGCATACCCGCACGCCTCCAATGACCCGTTCGTGATGCTGGCGCATGTCATCATGGGCATTAACTCGATCATCTCTCGCCGACTCGACCCGTTCGAACCGGCAGTTATCAGCATTGGAGCGGTCAACGGTGGGTTTGCCGAGAACGTCATCCCCGACAAGGTCGAAATGATGGGAACCATCCGCTTCACCTCTCTGGACATTGAAAAACAGATCCGCACAGAATTGACAAAGGTCTTCGAGATCGCAAAAACCCTTGGCGGTGATTACAAATTGGATTTCCTCTTTGGCGGCATGCCGATCATGAACGACAAGTTTGTCTCTGAGACCATTGCCAGTGTGGGCAAGGAATTGCTTGGTGAAGACCGCGTCCTGCCGATGGATAAAACCCTCGGTGCGGAAGATTTCCCCGAATTCTTGCGCGATGCACCGGGCGCCATGTATATGCTCGGTGTGAAGATCGAAGACCGACCCTTGTACGAATTGCACCATCCCAAGTTCGACCTGGACGAACGCGCCCTTCCGATCGGCACGGCGATCCTGGCAGAGACGGCGTTGAGATTTTTGAAGTCGTAACTCATGTCATTGCGAGCCGCGGATGCGGCAAAGCAATCTCAGTGTTTGACTGAAAATGAGATTGTTTCGCCGCAAAAAGCGAGTGCGCGGCTCGCAATGACGAAATCACAATCGGAGGGCAGCCATGCATACCATACTCAAGTCTGAGAAAAAAGAAGTTGTCATCGGCATCGACAA
>JBAIYF010000459.1:0-2811 GCA_037916115.1 Anaerolineales bacterium | reverse complement strand
GCATCCTTCTCGCCGGGGACGAAGGGTGTGTAAAGCGTAATTCTGTCTGCAATGCCGTCGAAGCGTTTCTTCAGGTCTGCAGCAAGGTTTTCCTGCGTGGTCATCAGACAGAACTCGTTCAACATTTCATCTGTGATGAGCATGGGCATCTCATGCCACTCGCCTTTGGATGCAAAGCCGGAGAGTTTCTCGGCGGTTTCGCCCCAGCCGTATAGATCCATCACAGCTTTGTAGGATGGAGTCGAAGCATAGAACGCGACCTGCATGCGCGCAAAACCTTCTTCTTCGGGAGAAGTGGCAATGAAAGGCGTCATCGAAACGGCGATGTCGCTGCGTTTGCGTCCGCTTTTTTGAAGTCCCTCTTCGATGGCGGGCAGGATGACCTCATTCATATATCGCGGGCTATTGAACGGGTGCGCATGGAATCCCTCGCACATTTCGCCTGCGAGTCTTGCCAACCCTGTATTCACACCCGCAATGTAAATGGGAATGTTCGGGTTCTCGATCTTACCAGGATTGAAGAATGGCGACATGAGCGTAACCTTGTAATGCTCGCCGCGGAAGTTCAACTTGCTGCCATTCTGCCAACAGTCCCACAAGGCGCGGATGACCTGAATCTGCTCGCGCAATTTGCCTGTGACCGACTCGGGCCAACTCATGCCGAATCGCCTCTCGATATGCGCCTTGACCTGTGTGCCCAATCCCAGAATGAATCGTCCGTTCGACTGAGCCGCCAGGTCCCATGCGGTGTAGGCGAGGTTTGCAGGTGAACGTGCAAACGACACGGCAATGGCTGTGCCAAAATCCATATTTGTGGCATGTTCTGCAATGAGTGTACAGGGCAGGAAAGGATCGTGCTGTGTTTCCTGAGTCCACAACGCGGTAAAGCCGGTCTCTTCAGCGGCTTTCGCGATGGCGGGGATATCCTTGAGTTGAACGGGGGGAAGGGCGGCGTCTAGTTTCATGGTTCTAGTATACAAGGGCGCAAGAGAATAGGGAATAGCGTCTACCCGTCAAGCTCGTGAAGGGCGCAAAGAAAAACCTTCAATACTTTGCGTTTCATGTTTTTTGAAAACAAAAGCCCCGCACATGCGAGGCTTTGAATTTTATATTACGGGTTGACCTTCGTTCAGGCTGTAAATGAACCCGAGTAGTTCGCGGCTTTCCTGCAGCCAGACGTTCGGCACCGTGGTGCGCTTCAAATAACGGACGATGCCGTCCTTGTCCACCACCAGCGAAGCCGTGCGCTGGAAGAGCAGGAAATATTTTTCCAACTCATACAGGTGATACACAGCCCGGTCCGGGTCGCAGAGGATCGGGAACGGCAGTCCGATCTCCTCCGCGTATTCTTTCGCCTTCTCCACCCCTTCCCCGAGAATGACGACAACTTCTGTCCCGGCTTCCTTGAACTGCTCGTACATTCTACCGAGGTGTGCCACGTGCGTGCGGCACTGCGGGCAGGTCGTTTCGCGGATGAAGAACACGATCACATTCTGTTTTTTGCGAAACGCAGCGAGCGAAATCTCCTGCCCATTGGTGGCGAGCAGTTTGAAGTCCGGGGCAATGGAACCGATTTTTGCTTCGATCGTATCAAAAGACATGTTCAAAAATCCTGTCGTGTATTTTTTTGAAAGATGCTGTGTCCATCTGACTCTTTACGTTAGTGTTTGATTAATTCTCAAGAAGATACGCCATGATCCAGTTCGTAGTCGCATTCAAGCCGTCCATGTGGGCGCGTTCGTAGTTGTGCGAAGCGTCGATACCCGGACCGATCAGCGACAGAGCCACATCGCCGCCCGCGCGCCAAAACGCTTCGCCGTCCGAGCCGTAGAACGGATAGATATCGGTCTTGTATGGGATGCCATATTTTTCAGCGATGCCGCGCATCTTTTTGTTCAAGCCTTCGTGATACGGACCGCCGCTGTCTTTGATGCACAACGTGGCATGGAATTCATCCGACTCCTGACCGGGTCCCACCACCGCCATGTCCACTGTGACCAATTCCTCAACTTCAGCCGGGATGCCCGTGGATGCGCCGTGACCGACCTCTTCATAATTCGAGATAAGGAAGTACACGCTTCGCACCGGACTTTGACCTGCCTCCACCATCGACTTGATCGCCGCGACGAGATTTGCCACACAAGCCTTATCATCGAGAAAGCGCGAGCGGATAAATCCATTGGTCACTTCGGTGCGAGTATCAAACGCCACGCAATCGCCGATGTTAATTCCAAGTGCGCGCGTCTCCGCTTCGGAGGTTGTGCGGGCATCGAGGCGCACTTCGAGATGTTTGTCATCGCGGGGCAGGTCAGGTCCGCTGTGAATGTGACCTGATGCCACATCGATCAGCACCGAGCCGCGGACTTTATCTCCCTTTGCGGTGAACACCCAAACCCCTTCCGTTTCCACGGTGGGCCACTGGATCCCGCCGATGCGGCTGAGGCGCAAGCGTCCATTCCCTTTGATCTCTTTCACCACAGCGCCGAGCGTATCCACATGAGCGGTCAACGCAACTGGAGGCAAATCACTTTCTACTTTCCACTTTGCAACTAATGCTCCCTTACGGGTTCGGCTCAATTCCAACTGCTTGTACTTGGACAGTTCTTTTTCAACGAAGTCAATGGCATTGCTGGCAAACCCCGTCGGCGAAGGGATGTTGAGCAGGTCAACAAGGAAATTTGTGAAATACTTTTCGTCAATTTTTGGGAGGGACATAAGATGCCTTTCAGTTACAGTCGTGGGTTGCATGTTCAAGGTTGAAGGTTGCAGGTTTAGAACTTTCAACCTTCAACCATTAACCCTCTAACCCCT
>JBAIYF010000458.1:0-2621 GCA_037916115.1 Anaerolineales bacterium | reverse complement strand
AAATTGGGACACGGGCAAGATCATGCTACTGGGTTTGTTCGCCTTTGCGCTGGACACTGTGGCTGGACTGCTATTTGGCAAACTGATGTCGTTTGTCTCTGGCGGCAAGATCAATCCGCTAATCGGTGCGGCGGGCATCTCCGCTTTCCCAATGGCAGGTCGCCTTGCGGCAAAGACCGCCAATGACGAAGACCCGGATAATTTTATTTTGATGCACGCCATGGGCGCAAATACTGCCGGGCAGTTGGGCAGCGTCATTGCAGGCGGAATTTTGCTTTCGGTGGTCAGCAAGATACTGGGGTTGTAAAAGGTTTGGTGAGATTTCATGACTTCACCACAGAGATCACGGCGTACACAGAGGAAAAGCGATTAAGAGTCTCCGCGTTCTCTGTGCCTTCAGTGGCGAAGCGGTTTTACTAATTCCCCCAAAAATAAAAGAGGTCTGCCTAAAAAGCAGACCTCTTTTTGCATCTTAAAATTACTCGTCTTCGCCTTTTTCCACTACGACCGGTTTCACTTCGCTATCAAGCACACGCTGGAAGAAACTCTTAGTCTCTTCCAATACGATCGTATTGAGTTTCACCAGTTCTTTTTCCAAATTTCGTTTTTCAAGCGGGGTTGCCAAAAATTTATCGCGCTCACGCTGCAAGCGGGTGGCGTTCACGACCATGTCACGCCAGGTGGCACCCCAGTGAAAGTTCTGCCCAAGCCCATTGAAGACGGTCAAAGTGGCAGCGATCAACGGGGTGGCAATGGCAAACGTAAGTCTAACGGCTTCGATTTTCTGAATAAAATCAGCGGCTGCCAGCGAGGATATCAAAGTGACCAGCGCCCCAAGAATCACCGTCCACGTTCGATAACGCTTGAATGCCTTTTTATTGCTGCGGCTTGCGCCCCAGTAATATTGGATCCTGCTTTCGTATAAGTCCAACACATATTTATCATCGATCTGCGTGATCGTCTCTTGTGTTTTCTCTTTTTCTGCCATGAGAATACCTCCTGTATGGTTATGGGTTTACATTATTATCGCACCTTTTTCCACAAAGTGAACCCGAAATTTCAGATGTGAATGTGGTTTAATCGCAACATGGATTCCTCCCTGCTGCCCTTCTTTCAGCCCAAAAGCGTGGTCATTGTTGGCGCCTCAACCTCACCGGAAAAACTCGGTTACGGCGTTGCTCGCAACCTCATCCAAAGCGGATACAAAGGCGCGATTCACCTCGTCGCACAAAAAAGCGGCGAAGTCTTCGGGCGAGACATCCACACCAGCTTGCAAGAAATTCCCGACCCGGCAGACCTTGCCATTCTCATCGTCCCAACCCAAGCCACACCGCAAGCCATCGAAGAATGCAGCAAACGCGGCATCAAAGCGGCGGTGATCGTCTCGTCAGGGTTTCGTGAAGTCGGCGAAGAAGGCGCAAAGCTGGAAATGCAATGCGTAGAAGTCGCACAAAAGTATGGCGTGCGGTTGCTTGGTCCCAACTGCATCGGCACCATCGACACACATCTCCCTCTCGACACAACCTTCCTCCAGCCGCCCATGCCCGAACAAGGCGGCATCGGTTTCATCTCCCACTCCGGTGCATTCGCCGCCGCCATTGTCGACTGGGCGCGCGGGCAGGGCTTCGGCTTCTCGCGCATCGTCAGCCTCGGCAACCAAGCCGATGTGAACGAAACCGACATGCTGCCCATGCTCGCAAACGATGACAACACCAAAGTCATCGTGATGTATATGGAAAGCATCTCGAACGGCAAACGCTTCGTACAAGTCGCAAGCGAAGTCACCAAACACAAACCCGTCATTGCCCTCAAGGTCGGTCGCTTCGAAGCGGGACAAAAAGCCGCCGCGTCGCACACTGGCGCACTCGCCGCATCTGACACAGCCTTCGATGCCGCCTTTGCAAAAGCGGGTGTGCTCCGTGCCGATACCGCCGAGCAAATGTTCGACTGGGCGCGGGCGCTGGAAAGTTGCCCATTACCAAAAGGAAACAAAATCGGGATTCTCACCAACGCAGGCGGACCCGGCGTGATCGCCGCCGACTCACTCGAGCATCACGGCTTGGTGCTTGCCCAACTGGCGGATACAACACTGAAGGCTTTATCTGCCATTCTTCCGTCCGCAGCCAGCACCCACAACCCGGTCGATATGCTTGCCTCGGCATCGCCCAGTCAATACGCCGAATGTTTGAACATTCTTCTGCAAGACCACGACACGGACGGTGTGATGGTCATTCTGCCTCCCCCACCAATGTTCAAAGCCGAAGAAGTGGCAAGGGCGGTGAATGAAGTAATTGGTAAATGGAATAAGCCTGTGGTAGTTGCATTGATGGGATCGACTCTCGTTGAGAATGCAAGTAAAGAGTTTCAAGAGATAAGAGTGCCGACGTATCCGTTCCCGGAACGGGCGGCGTCCGCGCTGGCGGTGTTGGTGAAGAGAACTTTAGACGATGGACGATTGACCATAGACCATAAAACCATCGTCCATCGTTCGTTATCCATCGTCGGTCTATCAACCGATGAACTCATGCAAGCCTACAACATCCCCACCGCGCCGATCAAACTGGCAACGAATGAACGTGAAGCCGTTGCCATTGCCAACGAACTTGGCTACCCGGTGGTGA
>JBAIYF010000457.1:0-4798 GCA_037916115.1 Anaerolineales bacterium | reverse complement strand
TCGAACGCTCCATCGTGGAAAAGGGTATTTACCCCGCCGTGGACCCGCTCGCCTCAACCTCCCGTATTCTTGATCCCAACATCGTTGGTGAAGAGCACTACCGGACGGCTCGCGAAGTGCAGCGCGTACTCCAACGCTATAAGGACTTGCAGGACATCATCGCCATTCTCGGTATCGATGAACTCTCCGAAGATGACAAACTCGTCGTGTCCCGCGCCCGTAAGATCGAACGCTTCTTCTCGCAGCCATTCTTCGTGGCTGAGCGTTTTACCGGTATTCCCGGCAAGTATGTTCCCATCAAGGAAACCGTTCGTGGCTTCCGTGAAATTCTGGACGGAAAATGCGACGACCTGCCCGAGCAGGCTTTCATGATGGCAGGTACCATTGAAGACGTGCGCGAACGCGCCGAGAAATTAGCCAATAGCTAGTTTTATGCGTCATTGAGAGGGCGGGGCCTGGAGCAGCCTTTGGGGTCGCTTTGCAGGTTTCCGCCCTCGTTGCAATGACGCGGGTGATGTAGCATATGACAATTCGTTGTGAAATCGTATCCCAAGACCGTACAGTGTTCACTGGTGATGTGGACATTGTTGTGCTTCCCGGTGCGGCTGGGGAGATGGGCATCCTGCCCAAACATGCGCCTGTGTTGACGACCTTGAAATACGGCGTTGTCAAAGTCCGTAAGGGCGGCAAAGAAGAGATCTTTGCTGTTGCAGGCGGGGTTGCAGAGGTGCAGCCCGATATCATCACCATCCTCGCCGATGCCGCGGAAAATGTTGAAGAGATCGACGAAGCGCGTGCCGATGCCGCCCGCAAACGTGCGGAAGAGATGTTGAAAAACGGACCTCCCGCCGACACCGATGCCTATCTCGCGATGGAAGCCGCTTTGCGTCGCTCCAACCTGCGTCTCGATGCCGCCCGCCGTTATCGCAAGGGTGGGTCTCAGATCCACATTTCGGAGAATTAAAACCTAGTGTTTTCAATGTTCTCGAAGGACCTGGGCATTGACCTGGGTACCATGTTCACGCGTTTCGCCGATAACAATAATGTGTTGTTGGAGGAGCCGACCATCGTTGCCATTGAAGTAGAAGATCAGAAGATGGTGGCGGCAGGCTTGGAAGCCCGTGATATGTACGGGAAAGTGCCAGAGAGCATTGAAGTGGCGCGCCCGCTCCGCAGCGGGGTGATCGCGGATTATGAGATCACCGAAACTCTGCTGGCATACCTGCTTCAACGCGCCAGTGGCGCAATGCGCATCTTTCGTCCGCGTGTCATGATCACTGTCCCATATGGTGTGACCAGCGTGGAACGCCGCGCGGTTTACGAGGCGGTGATGGAAGCTGGCAGTCGTGAGGCGTATCTCATCCAGCAGCCCCTTGCTGCCGCCATTGGTATTGACCTTCCCATTAATTCCCCGTCAGGCAATATGATCATTTGTCTTGGCGGCGGATGTACCGAAGCCGCAGTGATGGCAATGTATGGCATTGTCTCTGCAGACACATTGCGTCTTGGCGGCATGGATCTTGATGAAGCCATCGTAAATTATGTCAGGCGAAAATACGGTGTGATCATCGGTCAGCAGACCGCCGAGCAGCTCAAGATCCGTATTGGAGCCGCTGTTCCGCAGGATATCGAAAATAGCATGGAAGTGCAGGGACAAGACCAGGTCACCGGCTTGCCTCGCCCGGTCACATTGACCACAGGTGAGATCGTGGAAGCCCTGCAGGATCCACTCAAACAGATCGTTGAGTCGGGGCGCAAAGTGCTCGAAAAGACCCCGCCCGAACTCGTTTCAGATATCATCGACCGCGGTGTTGCATTGTGCGGTGGTGGCGCCCTCCTGCGCGGAATTGATAAACTATTAACCAAGTCTCTTGGCATTCCGGCATATCTTGTGGATAACCCGCTGACTTGTGTGGTGCAGGGGGCTTCCAAAGCCTTCGGCATGTTGAACGTCATTCGCAGGAATTTACCCCAGGTATAAACAAGAACGGCTTCCATTACGGAAGCCGTTCTTGTTTAATCAGAATCGATCATGCGGAAAGGCGTTTTTTATAAATGACCGCCTGCCTCAGCCTGGTCCAGCACGTTTTGGATGGTGCGGATCAATTCACGGGCGGCTTGCTCGCTCAACTCAACGGCCACCCGTGCGCCGACGCCTTGTGACTCGTTCACGAAGTCGATGTTGAGGGCATGCTCGTAGGGCGCGTCGAAGGGATGGTCGTAAGAGACGTTTGCCTGTTCGAGTTTGAACCATCCGTCTCTACCTTTGCCGCTGCCTTCGATCTTTACTTTTTCAACGATCATTGTGCACATAGCGGTCTCCTTATACGAGATGTTTTTCTAAGAATGCCCAAACTTTTTGCCAGCCATCCACAGCCTGTGCCTGACGGTAGGCAGCGCGGTCGTAATAGAAGAACCCATGACCGGCGCCATCATAGCGGTGGAACTCATAATTCTTGCCGTATTTCTTGAGTTCCTCTTCGTGCTGGTTGACCTGCTCAGGGGTTGGGCTTGAATCGTCGTTGCCGAACAAACCCAAAATGGGGCAGGACAGGTCACGGGTCAGGTCGAGAGGCGAGACGGGTGTTTTGGGTCCCAGTTGGTCCGGCGTCATCACTACGCGCCCGCCCCAGCAATCCACCACGGCATCAAATTCCTTCACCTTGCAGGCAGTGATGTACGCGTGTCTGCCGCCGGAACATGTACCGAAAATGCCAACCTTGCCGTTAGAGTACGGCAGTGCGCGGATGTATTTCATAGCGCCTTCCAGATCGCCAACCGCCTGCTCGTCTGAAATTCCACCATCAGCGCGGACCTTTGCTGCAACATCTTCCGGCGTGCCATGACCGGCGCGGAAGTAAAGATTGGGCGTAATGGTGATGTAGCCGTGGTGCGCAAACTTGAAGGTGGCTTCGCGATACCATTGATCCCAGCCGGGCATGTGATGGGCAAGCACCATGGCAGGGAAGGGCCCCGCCCCAAGCGGGCGCGCAAAATAGGCGTTAATGGTTTCGCCGTTCGCGCCACGGATGGAAACGGTTTCAGCCAGCAGACCTTCGTACATATCGGTTTGATAAACGGGCATGTAAGACTCCTTTTTCAGGTGGGTTAATCGAGTATAGCATGGTGATATACGTCTGTGGAATTGGCAAACGTACATCCTGTTATTGGATGACGACCCACGCTTCGAACTGCCTTGGGTTTGAGTCTGCTTTATTCAAATTTGCCTTCCCTGCTGTCTGATTCCGGCAAAAGGTATAATCGGCATATTGAACCGCTTACGATAGATCGAGGTATTATGCCCAATACGAACGATAAGGAGTATTTGGTGACTTTATTTGAATATGCGCCCGTATCGCTATGGGAGCAGGATTTCAGCCGCATCAAAAAACTGATGGATGATCTCCGCGCACAGGGAGTGGAGTCTTTGGATGCGTATCTTGCGATACATCCTGAATTCATTGACCAGTGCATGTCCGAGATACGGGTTTTGGATGTGAACCAGAAAACGCTCTCGATGTTGAAGGCTGAGACAAAGCAGCAGCTTCTTGCAAATTTAGAGGACGTGTTTCGGGACGGGATGCGCCATCATTTCCGCGATGAGATGCGTGCCCTCTGGAATGGGGCTCTCGAATGGTCGGGCGAGGGAGTCAACCATACATTAAGCGGCGAACCAGTGGATATCATTCTGCATTGGCAGATACTGCCGGAATACGAGAAGAATTGGGAACGGGTGCTTGTCACCATTGAAGATATCACCGCACGAAAGCAGGCGGAAAGACGGCTGAACAGTCTTTTTGAGGCTTCTCCCATTTCGCTCTGGGAGGAGGATTACAGCGCGATCAAACGCTATTTCGATGATCTTCGGGCACAAGGAGTGACAAACCTTGATGACTACCTTTCCGAACACCCTGAAACCACACTGCATTGTGCAGGGCTGATCAAAGTTCTGGATGTCAACCAACGAACGCTTGAATTGTTCGGTGCTTCTTCCAAGGAGCATTTGCTCGCAAACATGAGCGATGTCTTTCGCGATGCAATGGGAACGCACTTCTCTAGAGAACTGGTTGACCTGTGGAATGGTGTCCTCTCCTACGAACGCGAAGGCGTCAATTACTCATTGAATGGCGACCCGATCAACATTCTGTTGAATTTTAGGGTTATGCCTGGGCATGAAGATACCTTCGACTGGGTGCTTGTCTCCATTCAGGATATTACCGCCCGTAAAAAGGCGGAGGAATATCTGATCTATCTGGGTACGCACGACGTGATGACAGGTTTGTACAACCGCGCATTCTTCGAAGAGACGATCCAAAAACTCGAACATGCCCGCAAAGACCCTGTGAGCATCCTTGTCATGGATCTCAACTATCTCAAAAAGACCAATGATACGCTTGGGCATCACGCGGGTGATAAACTGATCCGTCGCGTGGCAGAAGTGCTGCATGCCGCGTTCAATTCCACCTATATGGCTGCCCGCATTGGCGGAGATGAGTTCGCTGTGATCCTCCCAGGGAAGGACGAAGCTGAATCCGCCGAATATTTGAAGCAAATTCAAGCCTTGGTTGAGATCAACAACAAATACTACCGTGAACCGATATTAAGTGTCTCCTGCGGAGCAGCCACCAGCAAACCTGGTATGAGCCTCGAAAAGGTCATCCAGCTTGCCGACGATGCCATGTACGCCAGCAAAGCAGAACATCATCGCCGCCGCAGGGAAGATTGAGCGGAAATGATGACCCTTTTGCGGGACAAAAACAAAAATAAAAAACGCCCTTAGCCGGGCGTGTTTATTTTT
>JBAIYF010000456.1:0-5988 GCA_037916115.1 Anaerolineales bacterium | reverse complement strand
CGGTTACAACACAACTATAACCAAGCACTACTTCACCAAGGTTGGCGATGAATATACGTTCCCCCGTCCCAACAGCGGCGGCAATGAACATAAAAACCGCGCCAGCCGCCATCCACCTCCAACCGGTGCGGCGCCAGACGGTAATACCCATTGCCATCATGGCAAGGATGGTCATAATGGCAGGAATGGGCGGACCTTTGACCGCCGTGTTGGAATAACGCACCACATCATAAAGCGGACGCAGAACCAAATCGAGCTGGATGATCTCCGTGTAAATTCCCAAACCGATCAAGATTGTGGTGAACAAACAGATCAGGGCGTGTGCCAGTTTGCTTTGTGCCCATGTCAGCCCCGCTCGCCGCGCCGCCCCAAATGCAAAAATCGTCAAGAGGGGAGTGCCAAAGGCATGCCCGGTATAACGTCCGCTTGTGAGGGTTTTTAGCAGTTCGCCTTCTCCAATGAACCTGCCAAGTGTGAGAACGAGATTGTCATATACCAGGCCGATCAGAACAGCGAGTAATACCCAATAATATCCGCGCCCCTGCTGCGGATTGAGCCTGATGGCGGCGATCAATGCAATGGCGAGAAGAATCGTGTATGTTGCGTAAACGGCTGTGAGCATGAATATAAAAATCCTTTTTTGAGAGATATCTTACAACCATAATTCTTTTGCAAAGCGCTGCTTGTCGCGCAGCCAGCCGATTAGATCGCCGAGGAAGGGCAGGGTGAACGTCCATGAGACGGTGAAGGGTGTCATGATCTTGAAGTAGTTCCAATAAGGCGCCAATGGTCCGGTCAGCCCCCATTCCCAATATTGCCAGTGCCAGCGCCAAAGAATGTAGTAACTGATAATGCTGTATTCCACTGTCAGGCTAAAGATAAAGGTACGCCAGAATGTGCGCGAGTTGAGGTTGAGCACAGCGAATGGAATGAACCACAATGGGTACCATAGCCTAAATGCATTGGTCAGGTAGACCATGGCAAAGTACGCAAAGAAACCTGCTTCGAGCAGAGTTAATTTACGGCGCAATAATGCGATGGCGATATAAGCATAGACCAACAGAAAAAGATAACGCGTGTTCGGCAAAATCAATTTACTTGCATCCGGCGAGATCTCACGGACGATGACGTAGATCGCGTAAGCGGGTGAAAAACTGCGCCGCCCAAACGACTGCATGATTCCTGAAAACACTTCGGGGAACGGACCCATGAGTCGGTATGAGATGAAGAAAAGACTGAGGACGATAACACCCAGCCCAAGTCCACGAATGAAGCGCTCGCGCCATGTGGGAGCATCCATCAATAGGGATAATCCAAACAATGGGATGATGACCAAAGCCGGGAGTTTGATCAGAGCCGCGAGTGTGAATGCAAAGGCGGCCCAAACCCATTTGCCGCGCTGCCAGAGGATCAGCCCCAGTGTGAGGAAGGCAGCCATGGTCATGTCGTTATGAGCGTTACCCACCGCCTCAAGCAGGACGAGTGGGTTGAGTGCAAAGAACGCCATGGCAGTTGCCCCGCTGACGGAGAGCCCTTCATCCTGCTGGCGTGAGTGCCAGCCGATGAGCCATGCCATGCCCGCAAAAGCCAGCAGACTGATTAACTTCATGGCGACGACGCCAGCGCCAATATCACGAATGCCGATTTGGATCGGAATGCGCCCGATCATCTCCCAGACTGGACCGTAAGGGGATGTGCTGTCGGTGTATTCCCCGGCGAGTTGGCTGTAAGGGTCTGCCGGGAATGCACCGGGTGGGACGATGAGCGGGTTGGCATTGTATAACACCCAGTTGCGGGCATTGACCACGTAAACGGACACATCTAATGCGGTGATCGGGTACAAGCCAAGCAGGATCACCCCGCATACCAAGCCGATACCCAGGGTAAGGGGTCGTAGTTGTTTTGCCTGTTCTGGAAATTCTTTTGAGAGGTTGTGCAATGTCCGCACTACGCGCCAGAAGGCGTAGAACAACAGCCCCAGCCCCAGAATGTAGACCCAGATCAATTCACGCGTGCCATTGCGCAGGATCATTTCCATATCCAGCATTTTTCCTGTTGCATAGATGTGCGGCATGAGCGGAAAAATGAGCACAAAGGCAAGGTAGGTAAACGCCATGACCGCCCCCCAGCGGATGATGCTTTTTCGGGCAGTTTGGTAGGCGGTTGTTTCGGCGGTTTCAATGGACATGGGTGCGGATTATACCTATTTCCCGATCAGTTTTTGCCAGGTTAGCACGTCAACTATGCCGTTTTCGGTCAAGCCCTGTTTCGTTTGGAAGTCTTTTACGGCTGTTTCTGTAATAGGACCGAAGATGCCGTCCACTTCGAGGTTGTAGCCGAATTTTGTCTTGAGTAGGTACTGTACAGCGCGGACGGCTTCATTATTACCGCCTTTGGATACCGGTTCGACGAGAACTTCCCACGTCTCTGGTCCAACGAAACCATCTTCTTCAACACCATTCCGATTTTGGAAGGTTTTTAATTTTGCGCGTGTGTCTGCTCCAAAGACACCGTCTACAAGTGTGGAAAGATTGTGATAACGAAGCAGATATTGAACCGCATAGACTTCCGGGGCGTTGTCGCCTTGTTCGAGTTTTTTCCATGCCACAATACCGCCGCGTTTTGCTTTGATCTGCACCCAGAATGGACCCGATGAAAGGGCGAATGTTTCGCCGGAGGGAGCTTGAATTTTCCAGTTGCTGCGATAGGTTCCCGCCACGGCGGGGGCGATCAGGTCAACGGATATTTCAACGGTTTCGCCCGGCGCAATGGTGAAATTTGAGAGCGGTTGGGTGATGGGTCCGCTCATACGGTACCCCGAGTCGAAGACGAGTTTGTATTCGCTTGTCCATGCGCATGTGCCGATGTTCTTGAGCCGCCAGATTTTTGTGAAAGGCTTTTCAATGAAAAGGACTGTGTCGTCGGGGATGGTCACGTCTGTGACGAAGGAGGCAAGGTTGCAGGAGGGGTCGCTTGGTGTGGCGTTCCCGATATTTTGCGGGGTTGCTGTGGAAGACTCAGTAGCCTCGGCGGCAGGCGTCTGCTCTACTTGTGTGCCGGAGGCGGCAAGGGTTTGTGCTGCAAACGTGGAGACTTGATCGAAGTCGTATTGCTGGTCACTGGAGGGCATGTTGCAGGATGCAAGCAATAGGGCTGTAGTGCTGATTAAGAAGAAAATTTTGATTTTCATGGGCTTCTCCTGAATTGTTTAATGATACTCCCTGAAAAGATCGTCATCATATGATTGTATATAACGTTCCTGATTAATAGAAAACTCACCCACAGATTTTTCCGGGGGTGAGTTTTCTATTAGTTGAACAGAGCTTATTCGACGATGTTGATCGGCAGGCTGTTGTTGGTGCCCAGCGCCGCAACCGATACTTTCTGGGCGATCTTCATGGCAATATCGGTGATTGCTTTTGCTACTGGAGACTCTGGGTGAGAGTCCACGATGGGTTTGCCGGTGTCGCCGCCAATGCGCACATTCTGGTCGATGGGGACTTGACCGAGGAAGGTCGTTTCGGTGGCTTGCGCCAGACGCTGACCGCCGCCGGAGCCGAACAGGTCCATCTTTGAGCCATCGGGCATCTCGAGATAGGACATATTCTCAACAATGCCAAGGATGGGCACTTCGAGGGTCTTGAACATATTCAAGCCGCGCCCGGCATCTTCGAGTGAGACCAATTGAGGCAGGGTGACAATGACTGCGCCGCTGAGCGGCAAAGCCTGGGCGAGAGAAAGCGCCGCGTCACCGGTGCCAGGGGGCAGGTCTACGATCAGGTAATCGAGTTCGCCCCACTCCACGTCACCGAGGAATTGCCGGATGGCTGAATTGAGCATCGGTCCGCGCCAGATGAGGGGCTGACCAGGTTTGACGAGCAAGCCCATCGAGACCATCTTCAGTCCATAGGCTTCGGCGGGGATGATGCGTGGTCCATTGGGAGGCGGGAGTTTTTCCACGCCAAGCATGGTGGGGGTGTTGGGACCGTAGATATCCGCATCCATCAAGCCGACGCGCGCGCCAGCCTTTGCCAGCGCCACTGCCACATTGACCGAGACGGTCGATTTGCCTACGCCGCCTTTGCCGGAACCAATGGCAATCGCATTGCGGATGGGTGTGTTGACCAATCCGCGCATGCGACCGTCATTGGGCACGTCTGAGTCCATTTTGATATCTACACTGCCTACACCTTCAACAGTTTTGAGCGCGTTGCGGCAGTCCGCTTCGATCTTGCCTTTGAGCGGACAGGCAGGCGTGGTGAGCATAACAGTAAAGGAGACCTTGTTTCCCGAAATTTCCAAATTGCGGATCATGTTCAGGGTTACAAGGTCCTGCCCGAGGTCCGGTTCTTGAACCGTGCCGAGAGCTTTGAGTACAGCTTCTTTTGTAGGAGTCATTGAGTGTTACCTATATAAAATGAATTCGTCATTGCGAGGGCGATGTTCTTCGCCTGAAGCAATCTCAGAGAGTTAAGCCAGAGATTGCTTCGTCGGGCTGTCGCCCTCCTCGCAATGACGGAAAGTGCAATACTACGCCGCCGGAGCCGCAGCGGAAGCGGAAGCCTCTGCCTTGGCTGCCTTGGCAGCTTCTTTTGCCTTGCGGGCGTCTTCTTCCTTCTGGTAGTTCAACGGGCGGATCTCCGCATAATAGGAAGCCGGCTTGAGTAATTTTTCAAGGTCGTACACATTGCGGTTGTACGAAGCGATGGCAAAGTCATGATCCATCTTGATCGCGTCGAACGGACAGTACTCGGCACAGAAACCGCAGTTCATGCAGATGTCCATGTCGATGAAGAAGTCTTTAGGTTCGGGCACGGGTTTGCCGGTGTTCGGGTCATTCGTGCGCACGATCCAGATGCATTGCGGCGGGCAGACCTTGGCACAAATACCGCAGGACGTGCAGCGCACTTCCTTTTTACCACCTTCAACTTCATCATAAACAAGGAAGGGCACATAGCGGAATTCTTCCGGCTGGATCAGTTGTTCTTCAGGATACTGCACAGTGAAGATACCGCGCGCGTCTTTCGAAGCGCGGTGAGCAATACCTTCCTGTGTGTAGTAGCGTTTCTTGCCGCGCATCCACCACGAAATGTCATCGAGGTAGGTATCTACAAAGCGCTTGAGGGTGACGCCCAACCCTTTGATTATGCCTTTTCCATACATAGGTGTAATCTCCTGTGTCACGTTTCAGGCGGCAGGTTCTCTTTCGTATCAGTAAACCTGACACCTGAGACCTGGTACCTGACACCGATTTATCTATCCACTTCACCCATCACGATATCGAGCATCGCGAGCAGGGCAACGAAGTCGGCGATCTTGACGCCTTTGCACATCGTTTCGACAGCGGTCAGGTTGACGAACGAAGGGGCGCGGACGTGATAGCGATAGGGATTCGGCTTGCCGTTGGAGACGACGTAGTAGGCGAGTTCACCCTTCGGGGATTCGACACGCCCATACGCCTCACCAGCCGGGACGCGGACTTGATACTGCGGTTTCTGTGAGTTGATCGGCCCGCCGGGAATTTGTTTAAGAGCCTGTTCCAAGATGCGCAGCGATTGGCGAATTTCATCGAAACGGATCAGATAGTTATCGTACATATCGCCGTTATGGCGGACCGCAACATCAAAATCAAAGCGGTCATAGACCGAGTACGGGTCGGCGCGGCGCAGGTCGTAGGGCACGCCCGCAGCGCGGAGACAAGGCCCCGTCACCGAGTGGCTGATGGCTTCTTCCGCATTGAGCACATGTACACCTCTCAAGCGGGCAACCAACACTTCATTCTCGTTGAGGAAGCGTTCCATTTCATCGGTCTTGGCAGGCAGGCGCTCATGGACCAGGTCCTTGATCTTCTGCATCACATAATCAGGCACGTCGCGCACCACGCCACCAAAGCGGAAATAGTTACACATCATGCGTGCGCCAGAGACAGCTTCGAAGATGTCGAGGATCAATTCGCGTTCTTCGAAGGCATACAGCGCCGGCGTGTAC
>JBAIYF010000455.1:0-4082 GCA_037916115.1 Anaerolineales bacterium | reverse complement strand
AAGACCACGGATGGTCTGGCGTTTGAATTGACGTATCAGGAAATCTCAGACGACTGGCACGTCCAACCCATTTAACCTCACCGCCGGGCACGGCGGTGGAGCGCAAGGAGGCTCAATGCAGGAAGTTGGAGCAGTACAAAGATTATCAAAACGTGTGGCTGGCTTGAAGCCAAGCGGCATTCGAAAGTTCTTCGATATTGCCGCAACCATGAAGGATGTCATCTCTCTTGGCATTGGCGAGCCGGATTTCACCACGCCCAAACCGATTTTG
The DNA here is from genome assembly GCA_037916115.1 of Anaerolineales bacterium. Lineage (GTDB taxonomy): Bacteria > Chloroflexota > Anaerolineae > Anaerolineales > Villigracilaceae > Villigracilis. Next base: position 3,811 of record JBAIYF010000455.1, on the reverse strand, counting down.
GACGCGGGTATTCGGTCGCTGCAGAATGGCGAGACCCATTACACTTCGAACGCTGGCAGACTTGAACTGCGTGAAGCAATTGCAACCAACCTGCAAAAACTTTATAACGTCAAGTACGATCCGGTTACCGAGATCATCGCAACGGTCGGTGTTTCGGAGGCGTTGTATCTCACATTTACCGCCATTCTTGAAGCGGGCGATGAAGTCATCATCCCCACCCCTTGTTTTGTTTCCTATCAAGCGGAAGTGATCCTCGCGGGCGGTGTGCCTGTGGAGATTCCAGCACGGCTTGAAAATAACTTCACCATTGACCCCGCCGACATTCGCAAGGCGATCACGCCGAAAACAAAGATCATTTTTATTGGTTACCCATCGAACCCCACCGGCGCTGTCGCTCCACATGATGTGATGGTTGAGATCGGCAAGATCGCAGAAGAGTTTGACCTGCTCGTCGTTTCAGATGAGATCTACGACCGCCTCGTATATGACTTTGAGCACGTCTGCTTCCCAGCCTTGAGCGACAGTTTGAGAGAGCGCACCATTCTACTTGGCGGCTTTTCCAAAGACTATGCCATGACCGGCTGGCGCATCGGTTACGCCTGCGGACCCGCCGACATCATCAAAGGTCTGGTGCGCATTCACCAATACACCATCATGTCCGCGCCGACCACCGCACAGGACGCTGCACTCGAAGCTCTGAAAAGCGGCGAACCCTACGTTCAGGAAATGGTGACGGAATACGACCGCCGCCGCAAGCTGCTGGTCAGCGGATTGAACCGCCTCGGTCTCTCGACGTTTGAGCCGAAGGGCGCCTTCTATGCCTTTCCCAACATCCGAGCCTCCGGCATGGACGACGAAACCTTTGCTGAACGATTACTGCGTGAAGAAAGTGTCGCAGTCGTTCCGGGCAATGCCTTTGGTCCCGGCGGCGAGGGCTTTGTCCGCGCTTGTTATGCCACGTCTTATGAACAGATCGAAGAAGCCCTGCGCCGTATGGAACGCTTCATGAGCAGGCACGGCTAGTTGTTGCCAGTGTTCGACCAGGGTTGGGTATTCCTGGAATCACCCAACCCTGTTTCTTTATCAGTATTTTTATCAGTTGAATAGGGTCCGCCCAAGAAGGTTTTATGTCTGCCTTGTTTGAAAAAGCACGGAAGCCTTTTTTTTGTATAGTGGGGATTGCTCTCTTAGCAGGAATTGCAGTCTTTGATTACTGGAGCGGCAGGGAGATTTCACTCGCTCTTTTTTATCTCATCCCCATTGGTTTGTTTGCCTGGGCAGTTACCAACCGGGCTGGAATTCTTGCGGCAATTGCGTGTGCCGTGATCACTTCCATTATAAATATCCTAACCGGGGTTCATTATTCAAATAACCTGATCCATATTTGGAATGGACTTATACGGCTTGGACTTTTCCTTTCGCCGGTGCTTCTGCTAAAAATACTCGAACAGGAACGAAAACAATCACGTACCGACTACTTAACCGGGGTATTGAATTCGCGCTATTTCAATGAACTGCTTCAACGCGAGATCGAGCGCTCACGGCGCTATATGCATCCATTCACAGTGGCATTCATCGATACTGATAATTTCAAAGCCATTAATGATACCTTTGGGCATTTATACGGGGACTCTGCCTTACAAGCCATCGCAGAAGGGCTGCAAAAGAACCTGCGCCAAACGGATTTTGTTGCACGCGTCGGCGGTGATGAATTTGCCGTGTTATTGCCAGAAACAGATGAACACGCTGCACGAACCGCAATTGGACACATGACCCGAAAGGCGTTGAACGGACTGCATGCAAAAAAATATCCCGTCACATTTAGCGTTGGTGTACTAACTCTCAACGCCCCAAGCCTCACAGCAGATGACATTCTCGGAATGACCGATCAATTGATGTACATGGTGAAGAACAGCGGAAAGAACAACATCCATTTCGAAATACATTCCGACAAAATAACGGATAACCAACCTGCACCGCCAATCGCATAGTAAATTGACTGAGGAATGAAAATCGGGTATTTAAACTGCTTCATAATCTTTCGAGCAGGCATTGTATTTCAGCGCGACAAAACGCTTCTCACCCACCCGCGATCTTGACCTTGTACCCCAGCTTTGTCAACACCTCCGCCATGCGCTGACGGTGCTCGCCTTGGATTTCGATCGTGCCGTCTTTGACCGTCCCGCCGCTACCGCACTCTTGTTTGAGTTTTTTGGCGAGGGTTTTCAAATCTTCTTCGGTGAGGATGAGGTTCTTGACCACGGAAACCACCTTGCCGCCCCTGCCGCCGGATTCGCGGTGCAGATAGGCGGTCTGTTGCTGCGGGGGTAGCGACCGGGCATGTGTGGTCGTTTGGTTTTTCTTGCGCAGGTCGCCTGAATCAGATGACCAGACAGTGCGATTGTTATTGTTTGGCATGGGGCAATTATAAAGGTAGGTTCAACTCGCGAGTTGCTTCTACCCTTCCAACAATCCCTTTCCAGCCGCTACGGCGACCGCCGCCGCACGGGAATCGACCCCAAACTTTTGATAGATGCTTTGCAGATGGGCTTTGACAGTTCTCTCCGTGATGCCCAATTTATAAGCCATTTCTTTGTTGCGTTCGCCTTTTGCGGCGAGTTGCAGCACTTCAAGCTCACGCTCTGTCAGCGTGGAGTCGGCTTGGGTGGATGAGACAGGTTTGGGCGCGGATTGAGGCGCGAGCACGCGGGCGAGGATCTCCGGCTTGAGCAGCGTCTCGCCTCTCGTTGCGGCGTGGATCGCATCCAGCAAACTTTCGCGACTCGAGTCTTTGAGCAGGTATCCGCGTGCCCCGGCTTGCAGCCCCCGGATCATCAGTTCATCTTCGTTGTAGGTGGTGAGGATGACGATGGCAATCTCGGGGAAATCTTTGCGCAAGTGACCGATGGCGGTGATGCCGTCCATGCGTGGCATTTGCAGATCCATGAGAACGACATCAGGCTTGAGAGTTGGGACAAGTTCAAGACACGCCGCACCATCCACCGCCTCGCCGACCACTTCGACATCGTCGGCGGTTTCAAGGATCAACCGCAGCCCCTCGCGGACAATGAGATGGTCATCCGTAATCATCACACGAATCATCGTGTAATCCTCACAAAAACATTCGCGTCATTCGCGTTAAGACTTTTTCTTGTGCTCATCACGACCTCCCCACAACAAATTGAATACAAGTGCCGCTTTGATTCGACTCAATCGCAAGTTGACCGCCCGTCAGCCGTGCACGCTCGTGCATGCCGACCAAGCCATAGTGCCCCTTTGTTTCCCGCTTCACATCGAAGCCCTTGCCGTTATCGCGGACTTCCAACTCGAGCGTTTGGTGCTGAATGAAAAATTCAACCTTCACCTGCGTTGCCTGCGCGTGGCGGGAAATATTCGTCAGCGACTCGCTCAAGATGTGCATGGCGTGGTCGATCACCTCCGGCTCAAGTTGATTTTCCGTGACGGAAAGTTCCAACTCACACGCCGCGCCCGTGGACTGTTTGAATGCTTCCACTTTTTCACGCACCACGTCTGCCACGTTGACCGGCACCGCGCGCAGGTTATCGATCGCGGCACGAGATTCAGCCAGCGTACTGCGCGCCCGTGAAATGGACTGTTCCACAATGGCAGCGGCACGTTCCGTCCGATTGGAAGCGAGATGCGCCTTGACCGCTTCCAACTGCAAGACCAGTCCCGCCACACCTTGCGCCAGTGTGTCGTGCAACTCGCGTGCCATGCGTTGACGTTCATTCTGCAAGGTCAAAGATTCAATTTTGGCATTGTACGCCGCCAATTTTGCATTAGCACTTTC
>JBAIYF010000454.1:0-4762 GCA_037916115.1 Anaerolineales bacterium | reverse complement strand
AATGATGGGAATTTACCTCCGCCGGAGTCGGTGCGTGTGGAAGAATACGTCAATTACTTTGATCAGGGCTATGCCTTCCCGCCTCAACACCAGACATTTGGCATTTATATCGACGGTGGACCTTCACCCTTCACCCAAACCGAACGCTATGACATGATTCGCATCGGCATTCAGGGTTTTGATGTCCCGGATGACGAACGGAAAGACGCCTCTCTAACCTTTGTGATTGATGTCTCCGGCTCAATGGATATGGATAACCGCCTCGGCTTGGTCAAGCAATCGCTGGAAATGTTGGTAGAGCAATTACACAGAGACGATACCGTCAGCATCGTCGTCTACGGCTCAGAAGCACGCGTGGTGCTCGAACCAACCCGCGGATCGAATACGGGTCGCATCCTGGATGCGATCTACAGCCTGCAACCCGAAGGGGCAACCAACGCTGAAGCCGGTCTGCGTTTGGGCTATCGCACAGCAATGGAAGCCTATAACCCCGACGGCATCAATCGGGTCATCCTCTGCTCGGATGGTGTGGCAAACGTCGGCGAGACCGGACCCGATGCCATCCTTGAAGAGATCGATCATTATGTAGCGGAGGGCATCACCCTTACAACCATCGGCTTCGGTATGGATAATTACAACGACACGCTCATGGAACAACTTGCCGATAACGGCGATGGATTCTACGCTTACGTCGATGACAGGGACGAAGCCCGCAAATTATTCATCGACGAGATCACCGGTACACTGCAAACCATTGCGATGGACGCCAAGGTGCAGGTGGAATTCAACCCGGAAGTGGTCAAGAATTACCGGCTGGTCGGTTATGAAAACCGCGCCGTGGACGATGAAGATTTTCGTAACAACGAAGTGGATGCTGGCGAGATCGGCGCGGGTCATTCTGTAACCGCATTGTATGAAGTCAAGCTCTACCCCGAAGCCTACGGGCGTATTGCCACCGTCTACATGCGCTGGCAGGACCCTGACACGAATCAGGTCGTGGAAATTTCACAGGATTATTATGCCGACCAACTGGCATCTGATTTTCGCGAAACCGACCCGTATTTTCAACGCGCAGTCATCGTGGCGGAGTTTGCCGAGATATTAAAAGGCAGCTATTGGGCGCAGGATAGCTCGATCGACGATGTGTACGACGAAGCCCGCAGATTGGAAGATGACCTGTATCGCGATGGAGAGATGGAGGAATTTATAGACTTGGTGAAACAAGCCAGGCGAATGATGGATTGATTTCGATCCTGGTTTAGGGAAATGCAAGAGTCGCATCGTCCTCAAGGATAAATGCTTGGGGACGATGCGAGGAAATCTTATGCAATTCCGGGGGTGAAATCTGATAACCGTTTGCTGGATTCTTCTGTGGAGAGTCCTGTAAGTGGGGCGTAGGTGAGCAATTCTTCAACTGACTCGATCAGGACATCTGCGAAGGGGATGAGGTCTAAAGCGTGGGAAACGCCTGAAAGCACACCTACAGCCAACCCTGCGCCTGAGGCGCGAGCCATCTTCAAATCGGATGTGGTGTCGCCAACGACCATCACATGGGTGGGGTCGATTCCCATGCGTTCGCACAGGGTCAAAACCATATCTGGCGCGGGCTTGGATGGAATGCCATCGTCGGCACAGATGAATGTGGAAATGTATTCTTCGATATCAAAGGCTTCGATCATCGCCTGTGTGGGGGCGCGGTCGTCGGCGGTGGCGATGGCGATCTTGATATTTTGGTGGTGCAGGTGTTGGAACAATGCACGCATGTCAGTGAAGGGATGCGCAAGCAGGATCGGGTCTGGGATGAACCAGCATTCCTCCACCAATATTTCTGCCTGTCTGCGCGTCTGCCCCAATGATTGGATCAACTCCACTGTGGATTCGCGCAGGAACGCCATTGGCATGGCGGCGACTTTTCCATTGGCTCTTACTTTACCTTGCGCCTCGTCGTACCCCATCATATCGTACAAGGCATGGCGCAGTTTTATGCCGCTGGTGTTCTCCAATTGATCGGCAAGGTAGACCACCCAGCCGCCCCACATGGCATGAAAGTCGATCAGCGTGCCGTCCTTGTCGAAGATGACCGCCTGAGCTTTGAAATGTTTCAGTGAATTCATCGAGTCTTTTTTCCTTCATAAAAAATGACAGTCATCGAAATGACTGCCATTTGTCTGTGGATATTGCGGCTTATTTTACTCGAGTTCGTGTACGATCTTTCCATTCACAATCGTCAGGATGGCTTTCGCTTTTGATATGTCCTTCGCCTCCATTTCAAACAGGTCATGCGAGAACAGGACCAGGTCGGCAAGGTAACCTGCCTGCACCTGCCCCTTTTCATTTTCCATGAATTCAGCATACGCTGCATCACGCGTGTACCCGATGATGAGTTCTTCAATGGTCAGGGTTTGGTCCGGGTTGCCTGCCGTCCATGGCTGGCGGTTCAAGCCCACATGGAAATTAAAAATGGGATCAAAGGGCGCCACGGGCCAGTCACTGCCGAAGGCAATTGACCCTGTTGCGGTGAGAATGTCGCGCCATGCAAACGAGAGATGCCAGCGGTGTTCACCCACCCGCAACGGCCATACATCTCCATTGTTCGCGGTCATCGGAGCGTGGCTGGTCTGCATCGATGCTAAAACTCCCAACTCTTTGAAGCGTGGAAGGTCATCGGGATGATAGACCTCGATATGCTCAATGCGGTGCCTGCTGTCGCGCTTCCCATTGGACTTTTGAACTGCTTCATACCCATCGAGCGTTCGCCTCACTGCATCATCGCCGCAGCAATGGACAAATATCTGCAAGCCCATTTTGTCGCACAGGCTTGCCATGCGGGTAAAGTGTTCGAGTGAGTAGATGCCATCTGGTTTGGCGTTCGGGTCATCGGCATACGGTTCGACGGTGAGAGCCGTGTACGATTCCCAGACGCCGTCCATAAAGAATTTTGCCGCACCGCCGCGCACGAACTCGCCTTTGACCTTTGCCATTTCTGCGGCTTCGCTGAGCATTTCTTCGGTCGTCTCCGGTTTGACGTGATATGGCACATACACACGTACGGTCATTTCGCCCGCATCTTCCACCGCAGCGAAGGTCATCAGTTCAGCCATATCGCCATTCATGTTGTGGACGCTGGTCACACCGGCGGCGTTGATGCGTTTCATTGTCGTCTTGAGCAGTTCGCGCCTGCGGGCTTCATCCGGTTCGGGGATCAGGTCTGAGACCAAATCCATTGCGGATTCGCGTAGTTCCCCGGTGGCGATCCCATTCTCATCGCGGACGATGACGCCGTTGCCTTCCGCTTCCTTTCCCGGCTGAAGGATGCCTGCCAGTTCAAGGGCTTTGGTGTTTACCCATGAGGTATGCCCATCGTAGGCGTTGATGTACACGGGGCGGTCCGAAATGATCGCGTCCAATTGACTGCGGTCTGAAACGATGCCATATTTGATGCCGCGCCCGTCCACCCATTCCGCGGTCTTGTTCTTGGCGGCGTGTTCCTGCAAGGCATGTTTGACGCCGTTGAGATCATCCACTTCGTAGAGCTGCGCCGCTCCCGACCAGATGGCGCCCCAGAGCAAGTGGAAATGAGAGTCGATCAACCCGGCGGTGAGGGTATGTCCATGCCCGTTGATGACACGGGTGTTAGCGCCGTGAAATTCCTTTGCACCTTCACTCGTCCCAACATATAGGATGCGGTTGCCTTTTACAGCTACGGCTTCTGCATGGGGTTGGTCTTTGTTACTGGTGAATATATTTGCATTTTCAATGATGATATCTGCCGTTGTGGACATGGGCTGGCTCCTTGTTTAGTTCGAATATACATTGAAGTACCTGTGCAAGGCAAGAGAAGCGCCGATATTGATACGGGTATAATTCCCTTTATGGTTGAAAAGAAAAAAGTAGTGGTCGCCATGTCTGGCGGCGTGGATTCTTCGGTGGCGGCGGCTTTGCTCAAGGAGCAAGGCTATGACGTGACCGGTATGATGATGCGATTATGGAGCGAACCCGGCAAGGAAGAATCCAATCGCTGTTGTACCCCCGACTCGATGGCGCAAGCGCGCCGGGTGGCGGGCATTTTGGATATCCCTTTTTATGTGGTGGATGCCAAGGACGTTTTCCGCGAGACCGTGGTGCAGTATTTTCTGGATGGGTACGCCAACGGCGAGACGCCGAACCCGTGTTTGATGTGTAATCGTCAGATCCGCTGGACGTTTTTGTTGAACCATGCGTTGGCGCTGGGGGCGGAGTTTATGGCGACGGGACATTACGTCCGACGGCGGACGGCAGACGATGGACGCTCAGAACTTTTGCGCGCCGTTGACCCGTCCAAAGACCAGTCGTATGTGCTGCATGTGCTGACGCAGGACAAGTTGAAGCATGCGCTCTTTCCGGTGGGGGATTATCCCAAACCGGAGATTCGGGCGATTGCGGAGCGCTTCGGCTTGCCGACCGCTTCACGCAAGGATTCGCAGGATCTGTGCTTTTTGGCAGGCGAAGATTACCGTAACTTCTTACAACGTAATGCGGCGGAGATTTTGAAGCCCGGCAATATTGAAACTCCCGATGGTAAGGTGATCGGGGAACATAACGGCTTGGCGAATTACACCATTGGTCAGCGCAAGGGATTGGGAGTAGCGTCGCCTGTTCCGCTTTATGTGATCACGAAAAATGCAAAGACGAATGCACTTATTGTCGGCACGCAGGAGCAGATGGGGACGACCGAATTGACCGCGCGCGATGTCAACTGGGTGAGCGGAGAGACGCCGTCCGC
>JBAIYF010000453.1:0-4093 GCA_037916115.1 Anaerolineales bacterium | reverse complement strand
CACTGGTACGGTTCAAGGGAAACTCTTAATATTTGGGGATTCTCACCCCGCAGTTTGTAGGAACCGCGGGGTGAATTTTCATTATGCTATTTTACCGGCTCAACCATCACAAGCGAACTGGGATCGGAAAGCTCAACCTTTGCCTGATCGGTGATCCAGCCTGTGAAGCGGTCGGTACGATACGCCTGCACAGCAACAGAATAATACGGGATGATGTAGACCACATCATCAAACACCATCTGCTGCATTTGCCATACAATATCCCGCCGGGCATCGAGGTTCAATTCAACCTGCTGCTTGGCATAAAGTTCATCATATTTCGGGTTCGAATAACCGGTTTCACTGGAGCCGTAGGGAATGGCATCCGTTGTGTACACGTAAAGCAAGGAACTTGGATCCGGGTCAGAAACCCAACCCCAAAGCATGATGTCAAAATCAAAGGCAGGGCAGCACTGAGCAGTTAAGGCATCAGGGTCAACAGCGCTGGGCTCAAGTGCAATACCGATCTTGCCCCACATCTCGGCAAGTAATTCCGACATGCGCGGAGCTTCGATACTGTCGCTTGGCCAGTTAATGCGGAAGGTCAGCGGGCGGGAACCGTCTGGCATTTCACGAACGCCATCTCCATCCTTATCAACATATCCGGCGTCATCCAGAATGCTATTGGCAAGATCCACATCGAACGCATAATCCGTGATGGATTTGTTGTACCATGCGCCAAGTCCATCAGGGATGAGGGTCAAACCTGGAGATCCCAGCCCAAGCAACACTACATCGATCAGTTGCTGTTTATTTGTAGCATGTGCCATTGCCAGACGGACATTCCGATCACGTAAGGCTGGGTGACCTGAACAAATGCCGCCTTCTTCTGTCGGGCAGTTTTCGGGGTCAATCTGATTGAAGATAATATCCGCAACGTAAGGAGAGAGAGGCGCACCCACCACCAGTTCGATATTGGGGTCTTCCTTCAATGACTGGGCAGCAGTGCCAGGCATCTCGGTGATCATATCCACCTGCCCCGCTTTGATCGCTTGCACAAGGGCATCCTGGTTGTCAAAGGTCTGGAAAATGACGCCATCCACTTTCGGCGCGGTGCCAAAATAATCCGGGTTGGCGGTCAGGCTCACAAATTCATTCTGTGCATACTCTGCCATCTTGAATGGACCGGAGCCGATCATATCCGTGTTTTCATATTCGATCTTATCCACATTCTCCCAAATGTGTTTCGGTAGAATGTACAAAAAGACGAGCTGACTTTCAACGTTGGGAATCGATTCTGTAAGGGTCAGAACAACTTCGTTGTTTTCAGTGGCAGTGATGCTATCGAAGTAGGTGGTGTAGTAGCCGTTTAGGTAGGGGTATTCAGGGGTATCCTTGTAAAGGTTATACGTCCACGCAACATCCTCAGCAGTCAAGGGTTGACCATCATGCCACTTGATACCATCTTTGATTTTGAATGTATAGGTCAAGCCATCATCTGAGACTGAGACACTGTCTGCAAGGGAAAGCCGGAAACTGCCATCCAGATTTAACTCATACATCGAGTCGTATACAAGTTCAAAGATCGTATAGGATGTAGCCAAAATGGCATTACCCGGATTCAAGGTATCTGGACTGCCAGCCCAGCCAATTCGAACCACGGCAGGTTGATCTGCCCCGCCTCCGCCGGCACATGCCGACAAAAGGAGCGCAGTCAACAGCAAAATGTAAACAAGTGTTCGCTTCATTTTTTCTTCTCCTCTGTTTATTGGATATCCAAACCTACAAAACAACATGCGCCACAACAGGCCAGTGCCTGTGCAGCGCATGTATATTCCTTAAGGATGTATTCTTAAGTAGGTATCCCATTCGGAATGAAATTCTACTTTATCTTCGTGGATTAGAAAAGCAGGCGGAACCCGTACTCGCATCTGATTATTTTTCCGCCACAGAGAAGCTGTATCTCATCTGGCAAAATTTGGTTTTGCCAACCAGCAGGAAGAAGTAGGTGCTGTATTCACCCGCAGCCTTTGGCGCAATGAAAGTTGCTTGAAGCCCGATTTTGCCGCCAGATGGAACTGAGATCACAAAATCCCGGATCTTGGTTCCTTCGTGGCGATAGCCGCCGGTATACACCATATCCAGCCCATAATACGGCCAGCTCTTGGTGCCGCTATTGAAAACTTCCCACTCCACCTTGAACTTTGTATTTGGTTTGAATTCAGTATTTTGCGGCGGGAAGGTACCCAGTACCGAGCAGGTCCATTCTTTGCCGGTCATTGCAAACGGATCGCCTTTCTTCTTTTTAGGCTGTTCACCCTCTTCATCCTCATCTGTCTTTGCTGATTCACTTGTCACCGTAGCTGGAGGCTCAAGGGTAAAAGTTGGGATGGGAGTGAAAGAAGGAAGTGCAAAGATAAAGGTCGCAGAAGGAGTTGGAGTGGGAGACGGCGTTCGGGTGGGAGTTGGAGTAACTGTAGAAGTCGGCAAGTTCGATGCCGTCTGCGTTTGGGCGGCAACAGCGGTCTCCACAATGGAGGTTTGCATGGAATTAGGGTCAAAAGTCGGTAACGGCTCAGGCGCAGACGCACCGGGAACGGCACAAGCGAGGGAAAGAATAACCAGAAAGAAGGGCAGGGACAGTTTACGCACGTAAGGACCTTTCTTTAAAGTATATCGTGAAATCTTCGGCGGATGAATTCCTCTCCCTTTGCAATGAACTCATCATACTCGTCCGGCGCTTTGGCGGCAGCCATTAGGTCTTGCGTTTTTTGCCGCAGAACCTGACGGGCAGGTGGCGCACCCGCTTCGAGCCACTTTTCCATGCTGTAGCGCGGATAGACTCCACTCACATAGTATCCATTCTTGTAGTTTTTCAAAGTTGAAGGCTGGTTGAGGAAACTCTTGCCGGGTCCCACTTTGAAAATTTCATCCACAGCCGAGTTAACATCGTCCAACTGAAAGCCGTTATGAATGCGCAGTGCCTGGTCAATGATCTCGTGACAGTGGACGAAGGTGGTTGGTGAGATCGACTTCGAGCCAAGAGAATCTCCAAAGAACGGAGCCAGGTGTCCGTTAGAGAGAAGAAGCGCGAGGGTGTTCATCCAGTAGGTATCGGCGGCGATCAGGTCCATACCCCAGCCGGTGCCGCTGCCCGAAGTCGAACAATGCGGAATGCCGTAGAACTTCATCATCTCGGAGCACGCCACGCTGATGAGGATGCTTTGCGGATCGTAGAAGTTGAGCATGGTGCGCATGTCGAAGTAGACGGGCAACATGCCAAGCAAGATCGGCGCGCCTCGTTTGATGGTCTGGCTGATGACCAACCCCGCGAGCAGTTCTGCCATGAGCAGAGTGAGAGTCCCTGCCGGAGTGAGCGGCGTGGATGCGCCCGCCATGCTGTAATTCGAAAAGATGATCGGAAGTCCGCGCTCGATGGCGACTTTCATTTTATCAACCGTGCCAGCATTCATCACCAGTGGGCTAACAGGGTTGAAATATGGAATCACGAACGGCTTGTCGCCGACCTCTTTGCCGTGCAAATGCTCGAACATATCGAGCACATCCGGAAAGCGCTCTTCATCTGAAACGAGCAAAACCAAAGGTTTGGTGGTGTTGGCAATATGTTCCAACGAGCCGTACATATCGCCGAGTTCTTCCTTTACATCGCGCACAATGCCGACAGTGGAAATGACATCATAATGTTTGAGCGACGAGCCGAGCCGTACAAGGTCTCGAAAATTCTCACGTTTGAAAATATCAAGCGTTTCGTCAACAGGGTTTTGATAGAACAACGCGGTCACCCCCACCCCAAAGCGCAGACGGTCTTCTCCCAACTTGAGTCGATGCTCGCCCCGGCGGTCATATACATCGATGGTTTTTGGCGCGGACTTGATCGCCTCCTCCACGACTTCAGGCGGGAATCGGACAACCCGGTCTTGGGACTTCACTCCAAGTTTTTGTTCAAGCATCTGCAAGATGGTGGGAGAATCGACCCGCACACCGGTTTCACTCAACACCTTCAATACATTGCGATGCGCTTCCTGAATTTGCTCTTCATTCATTAAAGTCAATCGCGGACGGACGTTATTCATAAAGAATTTCTCCTCTTCTG
>JBAIYF010000452.1:0-2181 GCA_037916115.1 Anaerolineales bacterium | reverse complement strand
CTGTACCTGCATATCAATCCGCTGCAAGAGGCGGTGCAGGATGCAGGCGATACGAATTGGATCGGCATCACAAAAAAGATCGAAGAGGTTTGCAAAAAACTGGAAGTGCCCGTCATTGCAAAAGAAGTCGGTTGGGGCTTTTCTGAAAAGACTGCAAAAGCACTCGCCGAGTGCGGCGTCAGCGCCATTGACGTGGCAGGCGCGGGCGGCACAAGCTGGTCGCAAGTGGAAATGTACCGCGCGCCCGATGAGTTCACCCGTCAACTGGCAGCGACATTCGTCGGCTGGGGCATTCCCACCGCGGATGCGATTTTGAACGTCAAGAAAGCCGCCCCCGATATGACCATCTTCGCCAGCGGCGGACTCAAAGACGGGCTCGACATCGCCAAAAGCATTGCCCTCGGCGCCACCCTCGGTGGTATGGCAGGACAGTTCCTCAAAGCCGCGGCAGTTTCCACAGAGAAAGCGGTGGAAATGATGAAACTGACCAAACGCCAGATCGAAGTAACCATGTTCATGACCGGGTCGGCTACATTGGGCGATCTTGCAAAAAACATAGAGTAGTAGGTGGTTCTTGTAACAAGACGCCATCACAAAGTCAAAGTATATTTACCCCTAGAAGTAACAAGATATTGATGCAATGATGTTTTCATGAAAAAATGAATAAGCGAGAAGCAACGAACAAAGAAATTCTAAGCGGGGTTGTTGGTTTTCTAGTAATTTCTTGTATCTATGGAGGATATCTTTACAAATATAAGGATATTTCTGTAGGAGAAATCATAAGAGAGATAGTTGTTTTTACAGTTACTGTAGTAGGCATTAGTTTTATTGGACTATTTATCTTTTTTCTCCTGGCATCAGTTTGGACGAAAACAAAAAAGAACAAATGAAATAATATAGCCTTTATTAAAATCAAACTTTGATAGTTTCGCCTTATATTAAGGGATCGATATGTGTTGGTTTAAGACTAGCAAAAAATTAAACAAGTATGTGTTAGTACCTGAAAACGCAATAAAAGACCCTTACCCTTATGTGTTTGTAGAAGAAGATGGAAGTGTTAGGGAACTTCATCCAAGGGAACGTAGGTTTTTTGAAACACCGATGGCGCCTACAGATGGTTCCCAGCCATATATCAAGAGATCATATTCACACCGAGATAGGTATGGTGTATTTCGTGGATATTGCCTTCGTAAAAAAATACCAGCTCATCTTAAGATTCAAAATGCTCCAGAAAAAGACCCTACCTATTTTTAGTAAAGGCTAGGTTTATAGTGAATGGGGGATTTTCATTACGATTTCTCACCCCGCCCCTTGCGGTAAAATAAAGGCATGGAAGAGGAAGAACCCTTCGAAGCACGCGTCGGTATGTTTTTTTACGTCCTCGGCGGCATTGCCCTCATGTTGTTCGTCATTTCAGACATTGCCAACCAGGTGGATTTTGACTTCTTCTTCGTCTCCCTGATCCTATCTGTGATCGGCTATTACTTTCGTCGGGGGCTTGCCCCGCCCCCGCGTGTGGAACGGTTCACAGGCTTCAAGAATTTCGTGAAACGAATGCGCGAAGGCAGAAAACCCAAAGAAGCTCCCAAAGATAAAAAAGGATAGAGTGACCTGAATATGTCCAAACTAACCACCCTAAAAAAAGCTGTAAGTGAATTCGTGAACGACGGCGACATTGTCTACGCCGCAGGGTTCACACACCTCATCCCATTTGCTGCCGGGCATGAGATCATCCGCCAGGGCAAAAAGGACCTCACCCTCGCCCGCGCCACCCCCGACCTGATCTACGACCAGATGGTTGCCGCAGGCTGCGCAAAGAAGGTCATCTTCTCGTACATGGGCAACCCCGGCGTTGGCTCACTGCGCATCGTGCGCGGTGCGATCGAACGCGGCGAACTGGAATGGGAAGAGTATTCCCACTTTGGCATGATCACCCGTCTGCAAGCGGGCGCATCCGGGCTGCCCTTCCTGCCTATGAACCAGACCGGCGGCGAAGACCTTGAAAAAGCCAACCCCAACATCAAACGCATTCCCGACCCGTACGGCGGCAAAGATGTCATTGTCGTTCCAGCGCTCAACCCCGATGTTGCCATCGTCCACGTGCAGCGGGCAGATAAGCAAGGCAACGCCCATCTCTGGGGCATCATTGGCGAGCAGAAAGAAGCTGCCTTCGCCGCGAAA
>JBAIYF010000451.1:0-4825 GCA_037916115.1 Anaerolineales bacterium | reverse complement strand
AGTGGTTACGGTGGTGCCGCTGCCGGTTACAACCGTGGAGCCGCCGGATTTGAGGAAGGTGGGCAGACCATCAGCGGTGTGGCATTTCACACAGCCGAACGGAACCATGTAGTTGGGTTCGCCTTCTTCGGTGAGGTCCCAATCGCGGAAGGGCATGGTGTCCCCGGCGAAGTGACCCGCATCGGTGCGGGCGAGTCCGCTTACATCGCCACCGAGGTCTTCGATCGAATCGAAGAGCAGCTGAACGATGTACTTATTGCCGTGGGCATACGCACCGGGGTCCTTGAGGGAAACCTGGTAGTTGTAGGCAGCCTTGAGCAGGCGGGCGGTCCAGGTGGAGTAACCAGTAGGACCATTTTCGCCCTGATCAGGAGCGCCATCGCCATCGGCATCGGCAAACCAGTAGGGGTAGGCAGCGGGATCGTACACAATGCCGGTGCCAGCGGTTCCAGCAGCATACTTCTGGATCTCAGCCATCAGAACGGTCTGGAGGCCTTCGATCTCATAGTACATGCCTTCTTCGACATTACCATCACCATCGTAATCGGGGTTGGAGCTGACCATGCGGATGTTCTTGAGATCTTCCGTGGTGGCAACATCTTCATGACACATTGCGCATTGTTCAACTTTGACTTCGAGGGTGTGCGGGTCGTGACAACCAGTACAAGAGGCGTAACCATCGACGTGGGTATTCTTGGAGTCGTAGGTCTTGCCATCGTACTGATAACCGCCCTGGGTCATGCCGCCATAGAGGGTGGCAGCCGCAGCGTAGTAGTGAACATTGCGGAAGCCAAAGCGGACATCCTTACCCTGGTCGTCTTTGATCGGGGCAACAACTGCATCCATATCGGTTACGCCAAATTTTTCGATCTGAGCGTCAACGCTGACCTTGGATTCGCGTCCCTGGTGACATTCCATACAGCGGGAGTCATCACCGGCATTGATCTCAATGCCTGAGGGGAACACGACTGTGGTTTTCGACATGGTGACGGCATTGTGACAAGCTGCGCACTGCACGCCTTGGGCATTGGCGGCAGGCACGGCAGCGTCCACTTTGCCGGCTTCAGAACCATCCACGCCGAGGAAATCTGCATAGCCAGCGCTGGTATGGCACTTGGCACAGGTGGTGGGCACACCATCTGGATTTTCGGCGGCATCATCCCAGTGACGGAAGGGTTCGCCAGCTACATCAGCATGGGCAGATCCCTGCCATTCAGCAAGGTATGGGGTATCGGGTACCGGAGCGGTAGGAGCTTCTTCCGTTGCCGCTTCGGTGGCTGCTTCAGTAGATTCCGCCGCACCACCGCAAGCCGCTAAAACCGCGCCGATGACGACCAAAACACCGAGCAAAACTAGAAATTTCTTGAGATTCATTATCATTCTCCTTAGAACAATGTTGACTGTGAGTAAATATCGGCGTTAATTCGAGTGGAGCCTCCTTGTGCGAATTTGCTGATACAGGCACTTTTCAGCAGATATTTTGAATTCTAATTAAGAACAGGATTAATAGCCAGTTAAAATGCCACCCGCCTGATGTGACAAAAGTCACAACAATTTGGATAAACTTACCTTAATTTACAGTTTACTCGTCAGAATTGGATGCCAAATCAGAGCCCAATTCGGGCATGTTGGCTTCGATCTCGTCAGGAGTCTGCCCCGCCTCTAATCTATCCACCACTTCATCGAACTCGGCGGGCAGGTCATCGCCTGCTTCGCGCCCCATCTTTTTCATCATTTCCCCGAGCGCCCTTGGGTCGCCGTCCAACCCGTCAAAACTTTCGAACTCATTCGCCATGGACTCATATCGCTGCTCTTGAGTCTTCGCAATGCGCACTTTTGTCATCCGGCGGCGCACATCCGCACTGTTGCAATGTGTGCAATGGACCGGCACCTTACCGTATTCACTAAAAGTAAGGAAGACTTCGAAACGCTTTGTGCAGGAATTACAAATAAAGTCATAAGTTGGCATACGATCATTTTAACAGAATCAAGCCCGGGGCGGGCATGAGGCGTTTGGTAAAATAACTGCATGTCCGAATTCGAGCTCCGCAAACCCAATCCACTCCTGATCGTAATTTCCGGTCCATCCGGTGTAGGCAAGGACTCTGTCGTTCAACGCATGATAGAACGCGGACTGCCCTTTCATTTCGTCGTCACTGCCACCACGCGCGCGAGACGCGAGAACGAAGTCAACGGACGGGATTACTTCTTCGTATCCAAAGATGAGTTTGCGCGCATGATCGAAGAAGACGAGTTGATCGAATATGCCATCGTCTACGGCGATTACAAAGGCATACCAAAATCGCAGGTCCGTGATGCCTTTGCCAGCGGCAAGGATGTGGTGATGCGTATCGACGTGCAGGGTGCGGAGACCGTCCGCAAACTTGCGCCAGATGCGCTGCTTATCTTCATCACCTGCGAAAGCGAAGAAGAACTTGAAAAACGCCTGCGCGAACGCAAGACCGAATCAGCAGATTCACTTTCCCTGCGCATTGCCACTGCCCGCAAGGAATTGCAACGGCTTGAAGCCTTCGATTACGTCATCATCAACCCCGACTTTCATCTCGACGACACGGTGGATAAAGTGCGTGCCGTGATCAATGCCGAACATTTGAAGGTGCACCACCGCAAGGTGACCCTGTGAACGACTACCCAGCCTCCCAACCGGACCCGATGCCTGCCCCTGAACCCAGGCAGATTCCCATCCGGATGCCCTCCACCAAACCCATAGTCACCTACATCCTTATCGGTCTTACGGTCTTTGTCTATATTCTGCAGCTTCTGAGTTCCTTCGTCCTTGGCGACTCGTCCTACGGCATCGACTACGTCACCCTGTTGGGCTCACGCATCACAGAAGCGATTTACGCCGGGCAGGTTTGGCGGCTGATCACACCCATCTTCCTGCACGGGTCGCTGACCCACATCTTCTTCAACATGTATGCCCTGTTCTCGATCGGCTCCTTTTTGGAACGGCATTTCGGGCATGGGCGTTTTATTGCCCTGTATTTTCTGGGCGGCTTTTCGGGCTATGTGCTTTCGCTGCTCTTCACACAGGGATATTCCGTGGGCGCATCCACGGCGGTGTTTGGGCTGGTCTCGGCGGAGATCGCCTTCTTTTATCTCAACCGCGAACTCTTTGGCTCGTACGCCCGTCAGGCGATCGGCAACGCCATCTTCATCATCGTCATTAACCTGTTTCTTGGCATCTCCCCGAACATAGACAACTGGGGGCATATCGGCGGGTTGTTGGGCGGCGCGATCTTTGCATGGTTCGCCAGCCCAAAGTGGACGGCGATCATGATGCCAAACGAAGCGGTGCTGCACGACCAGCGGGAATTCCGCGAAGTGCTCACCGGCGGTCTGCTTGTCCTACTCCTCTTCGGCGGGCTAACCGTCTGGGGGTTCATCTCTTATTACACACATGGTTAAACAAAAAAGCCCGTTACAAACAACGGGCTTTTTTTATTGACATGCAAACCTTACAGGTGACGGTTGCTGCGCGGGTCGAAAGCATCGCGCAAACCATCCCCGATCAGGTTCACACACAGAATGGTCAGAATGATAAAGGTGCTGGGGAAGACCCACATCCACCATGAACCTTGCTGCACAAAAGACTGCGCCGAAGTGAGCATATTGCCCCACGAAGCAGTAGGTGGTTGAATGCCCAAGCCAAGGAAGGAGACATACGCCTCAGACAAAATAGCTCCTGCCAACCCCAGGGTGGAAGCGACAATGATCACACCCATGGTATTGGGGATGAGATGTTTGAAGAAAGTGCGGATCTGGCTTGAACCCAACGATTTGGAAACAGCCACATAGTCCATTTCTTTGAGCGAGAGTACATTGGCGCGCACAATACGGGAGAGACCCATCCACGAGGTGAAGCCGATCACGAAAATTACGATCATCACACTGCCGCTGAACTGCCTGCCAAGGATGGTCACCGTTTCAATGTCCTTGCCGATGAACTTGCCCAGCACGATCAACAGGAACAATTGCGGGATGGAGAGCATCGCCTCGGTAATGCGCATGAGGACACTATCAACCCAGCCGCCAAAGAACCCAGCCAATCCGCCAACCAGGGTGCCTAGAGTAACGGAAATGGTGACAGCTGTAATACCCACAAAAAGCGAGATCTGCCCGCCATGAATAATGCGTGCAAACACATCGCGCCCGGTGCTGTCGGTGCCCATAATGTACTTATCGCTTGGGGGGCTCAGGCGCTCTTGAAGGTCAACGGCATTGGAACGTTCATCGGTAATGATGAAAGAGCCGACGAGAATAAAAAGCATGAGAAGGATGAAACCAACCACCCCAACCAATGCCATGCGATGCTTGCGAAAACGCCGCCAGATCAACTGACTGGGAGTCAGTACATTGCCGGTGACGCCCTCACGGACCACAGATTGAGAGTCAAAGGAAGCAATATCAGATGCCATACGGAGGATCTCCCTCTAATAAATAATGAATTAACTAAGGCGAATACGCGGGTCAACAAAGGTGTAGACCACATCGGTTACGATGGTCAATACAACCACCGCCACAGAGATGATCAGCAGAATGCCAAGCACAACCGGGTAATCGCTGCGCTGGGCATATTCCCAGAAGAGGCGTCCCATGCCGGGCCACGAGAAAACCGACTCGGTAACGATGGCGCCTCCGAGCAGGAACGGAATATCAAGACCGATGATCGTCACAAGCGGCAGGGCGGCATTGCGAAGTGCATGCCTGAAAAGCACAACGCGGCCGGTCAATCCCTTGGCACGCGCCGTGCGGATGTAATCAAGGCTAAGCACTTCCAGGATGCTTGTACGCACGAAGCGCG
>JBAIYF010000450.1:0-2312 GCA_037916115.1 Anaerolineales bacterium | reverse complement strand
GCTGTGACCAACGTGGCAAGTGAAAAATCTCCGAATGTCATTTTGATCCTGTCAACATCCTTCATATATGCCCTTGAATTCGTGCGCGATACATTCATCCGTGTGCCGTTGCCGCTCTTCATTTCATTCCTGGTTCCCTTTCTTCTATTTTGGACAATAAAACAATCGGGCGGCATCGCAATGACAGAAACCCGCCGCATGCCTGCCTTGATGATCGCTCTGCCCTTCCTCACCTGGCTGTTGATCGCCGCCGGATTTTCCCCCAGTGTCTTTGGTCAGGGCTTCCCGGTGGAACGCATGCGCTTCCTTGCCCAGACTTTGGTGATCGCGGCATTAATGCTTGAGGGACTTTGGCTGGCACTGTACCTGCCGGAATTCAAATTCAACCGTACAATAGAGGTATGGATCGCACTGATTCTCTTCACTGCGATCTCGGCGGCATATCCCCTGCGTACGGCGCTTAACCTCGTAAACAACAGCGTCCCCGAATATCGCGAACGCGCCGAACTCTGGGACCTCCGCAATGAGTACATTTATCGTCACATTGCACAGGGCGAAACCGACATTTTCATCCCCGGTTTTGGCGGCGTATACGGCGTAAAAGAACTGGACTCCAACCCCAAGCATTGGATCAACTCCTGTGCCGCGAACTTCTATCATGTCTCATCCATCCAATCGTTTTCAACGAAGAATCTTCTGGAGGCGTTAAGTGAATGACCTGACCCCCATCCTCGTTACCGGGTCGCACCGCAGTGGCACCACCTGGGTTGGCAAAATGCTTGCTGCTGATGCAGACACCGCCTACATCAGCGAGCCGCTCAACGTACACCACCGCCCCGGTGTGTACCGCACCCCGATCAAATACTGGTACACCTACATCACCGACGAGAACGGCGCAGACTACCTGCCCGCCTTCGATGAACTGCTCGATTTCAAATATCACACCGTGCGCGAGATCCTGTCTCTGCGTTCGTTCAAAGATTTCCTGCGCATGGGACGCGATTTCCATACCTTCTTCAACGGCAGCATGCAGGGACAGCGCGTGCTCATCAAAGACCCGTTCGCGGTCTTTTCCACGCCCTGGTTCGAGAAACAATTGCACTGCAAGGTCGTCATCACCGTCCGTCACCCCGGCGGGTTCGTCGGCAGTCTCAAACGCCTTGGCTGGCACTTCGACTTCGGCAATTTCCTCAACCAGCCGCTCTTCATGCGCGATCATCTCGAAAGCGACCGCGCTGCGATGGAGACCATGCCCAAAGATGACATCGTTGGGCAGGCGGCTTTACTCTGGAAAATAATCTACCGCTTCGTTGCCTCGACCCGGTCCGGGTACCCCCAATTTCACATCGTGCGCCACGAAGACCTTTCCCTCGACCCCATTGGCGGATTTCAGAAGTTGTACCAACCGCTCGGCTTGGACTTCACCGACCGTGTCCGCAACATTATCCAAAACTCAAGCAGTTCCGAAAACCCGACCAAACTGGCGAAGAACAAAACCCACTCCGTAAAATTGGACAGCCGCGCCAACCTCGACAACTGGAAGAAGATCCTCTCCCCCGAAGAGATACAACGTGTCCGCAAGATGACCGAGGGCATTTCAGAAGCCTTCTATTCAGATGACGAATGGAAATAATGCCAAATTCTGGACAGGGCTTTGTCCCGTCCAGAGCATAATGCCCTCATGAAACCCGCCTCCCTTCCACTTGTTTCCATCATTACGCCGTCTTTTAATCAGGCGAAATATCTCGAAGAAACCATCCAATCCGTCCTCGGGCAGACATACCCGCATATCGAATACATCATTATCGATGGCGGTTCAACCGATGGCAGCGTAGATGTAATCAAAAAGTATCAGAGTAAGATCACTGCCTGGGTCAGCGAGCAGGACAAGGGGCAGACCGAAGCGATCAACAAAGGATTCAATCGCGCCAGCGGCGATATCCTTGCCTGGCTCAATTCCGACGATACGTATGCATCTCCGCAAACCGTGGCAGATGCCGTCAACTTCCTGATCGCCAATCCCGATGTGGCGATGGTCTACGCCGATTGTAATTACATCGATGAAGCAAGCAGGGTCATTGGTAAATTCAACGCGCGCCAAACGGATTACGCCCGACTGCGCCGCGGCTCTGTGTACATCCCCCAACAGACGATGTTCTTCCGCGCAAAGTATTGGAAGGAACTCGGACCCCTCGACCCATCCTTTTATTTTGCAATGGATTATGACCTGTGGGTGCGTATTGCGAAACACGCGCCAATACGTTACCTACCCGGTAAGACGTGGGCGAATTTTAGAATTCACACATCCAGCA
>JBAIYF010000449.1:0-2961 GCA_037916115.1 Anaerolineales bacterium | reverse complement strand
TAGCCGGTGCCGTCCCATTTTTCGTGATGAAAGCGCGGAATGTCGAGGGCGGGTTTTAGAAAGTCGATGTCTTTCAGCCATTGGTAGGCGAACTCGGTGTGCATTTCCATCACCTGCCATTCCACGTCGTTGAGCGGACCGGGTTTGTGCAGAATGAAATCGGGAATGGCGATCTTGCCAATGTCGTGCAGCATGCTGCCGTATTGAATGATCTGGAGTTGTTTTTCGTCGGTGATGCCGATATAGCGGGCAATATCCATGCTGAGTTCGGTGACACGTTCGCTATGCCCTTCGGTTTCCTTGTCGCGCATTTCGAGCATGATGGTCCAGCCGCGCAGGCTTTCGTTGTAGGATTTGATCAGTTTTTGGTTCTTTTCCTGCAACTGCAGGTTTTGCGAGTGAATCAATTTTAGATCGGCATCATACGAATATGCAATGAAGATGAGGATCAATGCCCCGGTGCTCAAGACGGCGCTCATAGCGCCCAGGTTATTGGTGGAATGATTGTAAATAAAAGCTATAAAAAACAGCAGGGGTATGGGAGCTGTAAGGATCATGATGCGCCATGGGAGCAGCAATGGCATGATCAACATAGGCAAAACCAGCCAGATCAATGCAATTTCAGGATGAGCATTCCCGCGGTTGAAGTTTTGCAGCGCGGCGAAGTACCCCGAAAAACACATGGAGAAAATCAGAAAAATCGCACCGGTGTAATAATAGCGGGTTTTAGCGGTAAGGTATGACACGAACAGAGCAGCAAGCATGAGCAAGTCAAGCGAGACTTTAAGCCCGGCTTCCAGGCGCCAGAGGACGGCCAAGGCGGTGATGATCATCAGCATGAGGAGCAGCCGACCCGTCAGTTGGGCGCGCTTCTTTATTAGAAAATCTTCGAAAGATACAGTGGAACTTGGATCCCCTTTGGAGTCATGGAACATGTTGAATAAATAGTTTTTTCTCATGCTGTCACTCAACTGTTTTTGTACTTGTAAATTCATACATTCGCTGCTTAACTAACGATAGTTATTTCCCCCGTAAAGGAAAAATTTTAATTAATATATCACATGCTAAGACAAAAAAGCGGGTGATTTTTCGCAAATAAACTAATTTGAAATGTGCCCAAAACTGCAATTAGACAAAACGCTAGGGAACTAGTTCGCTCAGAGTATTGTTTTCTATTTTGAATAATCTTGAAACGCCCAACGATGGCTGAGTGGTGAACGGTTCGCCGGGGGTCCTGTCTGCATAGTTGACGGTGATGATGCCTTTTTCAATCTTCGTGGTTTGAGGAGCAATTCGATCACCCAGAAAGGCAGCATTTGTACCTTCAAATCCGGATGCATTTCTCAAGGCGGCAACCACATAGAAGAAAGTCCCACTTCCACCTGAAGTTTGGGTGAGCAAAAAAGCGACATCGTCCCTGCCATCGCCGTTGAGGTCACCGATGGCTTCATTGCCAAAATAGCGGGTGATGATCTTGGAGTCTGAACCAGGCGCGGCTTCAATTTCGAAAAAGCCATCTATCAACGTAACGGAGAAACCTTCGATCAAATAGGTGGCATTTTTATAATCGGGTTGGGAGACAGTCTCTGCCGTGGGTTGTTGCAGCTCAGTCTCGACGCCAGAGTCTTGAATAGGCGCGGCGCAGGCAACAACAATCATGGATAACAATAGAATGACAATGATATTTTTCAAGAAAAAATCCGGTAAAACGTGACTTCCTTGCACAAATCTGTATGAGAGTTTTATTCCGATGTATCAATCTTTGCGGTAGGGAATCATCATCAGAAAGCCCAAAGCAATAATGCCCTGACCGATCAGAACTCCCGTTGCCTGCCATGGACCGAAATAGGGAATCTGTGGAAAGGAGTGCGACCCCATGCCAATGATATCTGCAAGACCTGCGAAGACGGCAAAAACAAAACCAGTGGCAACCAGGCGGCTGCCAATATCGCCCATGATGGTGCGCTCATGCCCCCACCATAGAGTATGCAGGCCAAGGTAACCACCTGTGCAGATCCACCCCAAGCCGATCAGGAAAACCACGATCTGCACAAAGCCCACCACGGGGCTGCGATCCCAGCCGAAAAGGTCGGGCTTGGTACCTACAGCAAAAATAAACAAGCCAACGAAAGTGATGACCATGCTCAACCGGATGCGCGGTGTGACGGAGTCATCAGAAACAGACGGGATGGAAGGGGTGTTTTCAGGGGAAGTTTGATCAGTCATATTGGTTAGAACAATCAGGTGAATTTATGGCAGATCGCGTTTGAGGCGGGTAAGCCAGTTGCCGCCAAGGATATTGGATGTATCCGCTTCGGAATATCCTCGTGACTGCAGTAAGGATACCAGTTTTTGCAGGTCTGCAACTGTGTCAATTTCTGGCGGGACGGATTGCACCCCAAAGCCACCATCAAAGTCGGAGCCAATGCCGGCATGCAGCGAGTCACCGGCGATCTGGCAGATGTGATCGATATGGTTGACAAGCACATCCAGCGGTACTTCTTCGCGGCGTGCTCCTTTTGAGAGCAGCCAGCCAACTTTGAGATAGGAATTGAATGGCACGACTCCCACCACCCCATCGCGTTCAATGATGCCCTCAATGATGCGGTCAGTGAAGTGCCGGTTCGTATTGGAATTTGGCATGAGCGCTGCGCAGTTGGCATGCGTGCCTACAATGGGACCTTCGTAAATATCCAGAGCTTCTATGGCGGCACGTTCGTCCATATGGCTGAGGTCGAGTGTGAAGTTGAAATCTGCCATGGCTTTGAGCAGTTTACGCCCATCATCCGTCAGCGGACCGGGTTCCTTCCAGCCGCCGCAGTAACGTGTGCCCACCCAGGCGGGTCCGATCAGACGCACGCCGCGGTTGTGCCACATCTCCAATTCTGAGAGGTCGCGGATGCCCTCTGCACCTTCCATGAGGATGACCATGCCAAGGGGTTTGGAAGCTTCCGGCGTGGA
>JBAIYF010000448.1:0-10428 GCA_037916115.1 Anaerolineales bacterium | reverse complement strand
CTACAAACACCGCCGAAATATTGCGCAGTTACGATCGCGATCTAAATGGCAATCTTTTCCCCAAGCACCTGACCGGCTACGGCACCCTGCCCGTCTTGGACTTGAGCAGTATCGGCAAACACGTGATTGATGCTGCCCGCTCCGAAGCTGAACGATCTGAATATATTTCTGAAATGCCTTATTGCTGGGGACCTTATCTTTACACCTATATTGGGCGGCAACTAAAACCTTATCATGGACAAGACCTCTTTATCATGTTCAAAGGTTTTTCGCCAGACATACTGCCAGAGCGCATTTACAAAGCTTATAAAGACGTCCCCGCACGTCAGGTGCCACTTGAAGAAATGGTCAACGGTGAAGGGCTTCATCACAACAACTCGATCTGCCGGATCACGACAAAAGATTTCAAGATCGCAGATGCGTATATCTTTCCAAATCGGGTACTTCTATATACTATTGCAGCGCTCGAATCCAAAAATCAAGCTGAGGCAGGATATGTCATTGCCGGGGTGGTAACAGACCAGAAATCTGGTGAACGATCATCCGGACACGAGTATTGGATCTTTGATGCCTCTAACCTGGCAAAGGGACCGATCTGCAAGCTGGGTCATGAGACCTTGAATAATTCAACTCTTTTTCACACGGTATATATACCCAAAGAAATCGCAAAAAAACTGGACCAAAAGCAAATCTCCTATCATGTTCCGATTCGGGAAGATTACCCAAAAGAAGAACTTGATAAATGGGATGCCAGCATTTTGGCGTGCTTTGAAGATGTGATCTGGCCCCTATACGATCAGACCGACCCTGAAGCCACCCAACGGGCAAAGGATGCAATTCATAATTTGGCAGCACAACGTGATTATGCCTAGGTAGGTAGCAAAATCTACTGAACTCCATCCTCTATTCTGCTCAGGTCAAAGTTCATGAATCTTCAAAAAGGCAGCATTGAAACCCGCCCTGAATTGTGCAAGAATAATAGAGGAGGAAGTTGTTATGTCCACCTCTCGCAGACTTGAAAGATACGCCAGCCAAAGCGTGATTCTTGGCACCCTGGGAGCAATTCTGACAGGGGCGATCCATTTAGGCATGATGAACATCCCATACAACATTCTCACCCACAGCACAGGGTTTCTTCTCCTAATAGGTTCATTGGTGTTGGCTATTGTTCTCGCCATCTGGGATTTCAGGCAAGGCTTGTTTGTTTTCACTCACATGGATAAACCGCATGGTTCGCATGCCAAACCAATGGCTGCCGCCGGTATCGCCCTCAGCATCGCGGATTTTCTCCCTGCTATAGTTCTATTGATGCTCATCCTTCAAATGTTGTCCTTCCAATTTATCCCCATCCAGCCTTTGTTGGATATGTAATTCTAAGAAAGTGAGCAAAATCCCCGCCTGCCAGGCGGGGATTTTTATTCCACCCCGTGGGTGATTGGGGTAAAGAGGATTCAGATATAGGATAAAACAAAAGGAGACAAATCATGAAAAATGGAATTTGCCCAAAATGCGGTTCAAACGAGATCATCAGCGAACTGCCCCTGCGCGGCGGTGATAGTGTGCAACCCTATGTCAATATGACCGAACCGGAACCGGCAAACCGCCCATTCATTTGGGCGCCCAAGTTTGAGCAGAGCACGTTCAAAGCATATATTTGCGGTGCCTGTGGATACACTGAATTTTACGCATCGAATTATCAAACCCTGAACGAAGCGCGCAAAAAGGGTTTCGTTGGCAGGTAACTTCAAACCTGATGTGGCGGAGTGTGATCACTTCACACCATCTTCTTATCTTAACTCCAGCCGCGCCCATCTTCCTTTATGCTAAAATAAGCATATTGGAGTTTCCCCTATGTCTTCTGGAATGGTAGAAGTAATCATCGACAGCATTCGTGTGCATTTAATGGCCCCCCAGCGTGTGGTCGTGCTGAAGCAGGTGAACGCCGACCGGTATCTCACCATCTGGGTGGGTCCCTACGAAGCGGAAGCCATCACTGTAGCACTGCAAGAAGTTGAAATGGTGCGCCCGCTGACTCATGACCTATTAAAAAATGTGTTCAAGGCATTCAACGCGCGTATCGTCCGCGTGGAGATCGTTAAATTGCAGGACGACATCTACTACGGCAACATCGTCGCCGAAGTGGATGGGCGCGAGATGCACATCGACTCGCGCTCTTCCGATGCCATCGCCATCGCTGCGCGTGCCCATGCACCGATCATGGTGCATCAAAGCGTAATGGACACCGCCAGTGTAATGCCCGACCAGGATATGCCCGAGTCGGAGACCCCGCCTGCTCCGCGTAGGGAAGCCCCCCCACCATTGTCCGAAGACTCAAATGACAGGTTGTCCGTCTTCAAAGATTTTCTCGACAAACTTGACCTCGACAGCCCCGACAAAGACAAACCCGACTCGCCACAAAACTAAGCCTGCCTCTACCTAAATGACAGATTTCTACCCTGAAGAATCAGCCGCCCCCACCAGCCCAGGTCCACCGCACAGCCGGGAAGCCGAAGAAGCCGTCGTAGGGGCGGTACTGATTAACCCTGAAGTGTATTACGACATTGCCCAGTTCCTGACCGCGGATGATTTCTACATCCACCGCAACAAATGGATCTGGGAGGCATTTATACGTCTGCACGAATCGCGCACTCCCATAGACCTGCTCACCCTGTCTGAAGACTTGGAAAAAGCCGGGCAGTTGGAGGAGATCGGCGGTTCAGCATATCTGACCTCGCTCATTAATCAAGTGCCAACTTCGCTCAATGCCGAAGCCTATGGTCACATCGTCGAAGAGAATTCCCTGCGCCGCAGGATGATCCAGGCAGCGAACCAGATCGCTTCATTGGCATACAAAGGCGATGCCATCGACAACGTGATGGGCGAAGCGGAAAAAGCCGTCTTTGGCGTGAGTGAGCGGCGCACGCGTAATGATGTTCAGCCGATCCGCACGGTTCTTTCGGAGTATTACGATCAGGTTGCGGAACTCGCCAAACTCGGCGCAGATTTTCACGGTGTGCCGACAGGTTTTCTCGACCTTGATAAGTTACTGCGCGGTTTACACCCCTCCGACCTCATCATTGTGGCGGGGCGTCCGGGTCAGGGTAAAACCGGTTTTTTGCTTTCGATCGCAAAGAACGCCGGGTTGACCTATAAAAAACGTGTGGCTATTTTCTCTTTGGAAATGTCCAATGAACAAGTGGTGCAGCGTCTTATTGCGCAGGAGACGGGCATTTCTTCCCAAAATCTATCCACGGGTAAACTGGCGGATGATCAATGGCAGTTGTTCAATCATGCCATTGAAGTCTTTGGCAGTACGCAGGTTTTTTTGGATGACACCCCAGCACTGACTCCGCTGCAACTCCGCACCAAATGCCGCCGCCTGCATATGGAATACGGACTGGACCTGGTCATCATCGATTACCTCCAGCTCATGACCGGCGACAGCCGCAATGACAACCGTGTGCAGGAAGTTTCGCAGATTTCCCGTAATCTCAAAGTGTTGGCGCGTGAGTTGAATGTGCCGGTTCTCACTGCCGCGCAGTTGAGCCGCGCCGTGGAGCAGCGTACTGACAAACGGCCCATCCTTTCAGACTTGCGCGAATCCGGTTCGTTGGAACAGGATGCCGACATCGTCATGTTCATTTACCGTCCCGATGATTATGAGAAGGACGGCGACAAAAGCAACATCACCAAGATCTCGGTGGCAAAACATCGTAACGGACCCACCGGCGAGATCGACCTGATCTTCCGCGGCGACCTTACGCGCTTTGATAATGCCGCCACGAAGGTATTCAGACCGAACGAGTAGGGTATCGTCATTGCGAGGGCGATGTTCTTCCGCCCGAAGCAATCTCTAATAGGGTCATGCGATTGCTTCGCTGCAAAAGAACAAGAGCGCAGCTCGCAATGACAAACAAACCACCATGACCTCATTCCCCGGCTTTACCTCCTCTGAAACATTTACGCAGGTGCCTGATTCATTTATTAAGATGATGAATGAGATTCAAGACCTTGCCGAGTTGAAGGTAACGCTGTATGCCATCTGGCGCATTGAACGCACGGAAGGCAACTTCCGCGCGATGTGTGAGACGGATTTTGAGGAAGCGGCGCTGGGTTTGAATCTTGAGGAGATTCGGCACGGGTTGGGAAAAGCCCTTGAGAGGGGCACCCTGCTTAAGTCTGAGAATGAAGCGCAGGAAGTTTTCTACTTCCTCAATTCCCCGCGCGGACGATTATCCGCTGAGGCGTTTGCCAAGGGACAATGGCGCGCGGCGATGAAGGCGTATGTGCCGAACAAATCCAATCTATTTAAGTTGTATGAAGAGAATATCGGCGCGTTGACGCCGCTGCTGGCGGATATGTTGAAGGAAGCCGAACGTGAATATCCGGGCATGTGGTTCGAAGAGGCGTTCGAGATTGCGGTGAGCCGCAATGTGCGGAATTGGAAGTATATCGAAGCGATATTGCGGCGTTGGAAGGAAAACGGAAAAGATGAAAGAAGAAATTCAGAAGACTCTGTCCAAGATGCAAAACGATACACCGACGGCGAGTTCTCCGAATTCCTCAAGCGGGATTAAGAGCGTGGCGAAACCGCTCGGTGACCCGAACTGTCCACATTGCGGCGGGGTTGGGTATGTCCGCTATGATGTGCCGGTGGGGCATGAGAAGTTCGGCAAGGTGGAGACCTGTGTGTGCCGTGCGGTGGATGTTGCCGAGGCGGCGCGGGCGCGTTTGTTTGCGATGAGCAACCTGAACCGCCTGAAGCACTTAACATTTGAGAATTTTGCTCAGGGTGGAAACCCCAAGGCGAAGTTCATCTCGGGGCAGGAGCGCGAAAATTTGCGTTCTGCATTTGAAGCGAGTGAAGAGTTCGCGCGAAACCCGCAAGGTTGGATCTTGCTTGAAGGCGGTTATGGCTGTGGCAAGACGCATCTTGCGGCGGCGGTTGCAAATTTTGCGGTGGATAACGGCGTGCCGACCTTGTTCATCACGGTTCCAGACCTGCTTGATTCTTTGCGCTTTGCGTACGATGACCCTGAAACGACCTTTGAGCAACGCTTTGAAGAAATCCGCAATTCAGGCTTGCTCATTCTGGATGATTTCGGCACGCAGAACGCGACGCCCTGGGCGCAGGAAAAGCTGTTCCAGATCATCAATTATCGCTATATCAATAAGCTGCCAACGGTCATCACCACCAATTTGATGCTGGATGAGATCGAAGCGCGTATTCGTTCAAGGCTGCAGGATGAGAGCTTTGTAAAGCATTTGCGCATCCTTGCGCCCGATTACCGCCGCCCTGAAGAGACGAGCAATCCCGGCATTTCCATGCTGTCTTTGCCGGAGATGAAGGTGATGACGTTCAAGACCTTCCACCCGCGCGACGATGAGATTGGCACCGAAGCCGTAACCACTACCACGGTCGAAAAGACAGACCGCTTTGGCAACAAGGTTAAGAGCAAGGAGATCTCACGCATCAAGGTTACCAGGGATGATGTGAAAACTCTGCACGATGCCCATAACGCGGCTGTGGAGTTTTCAGAACATCCCGAAGGCTGGCTGGTGTTCCTCGGTCAATCATTTAGCGGTAAGACACATCTCGCAGCTGCCATTGGTAACTATCGCATCGGTTTGGGTGGGCAGGCATTGCTGGTGGAAGTGACCGCCCTGCTTGATTATCTGCGTCAGACGTTTCGCCCCAGTTCGGACGTGTCGTTTGACCGCCGCTTCCATGAAATTCGTACCACGCCTTTGTTGATTCTCGACGACCTCAAAGAAAGTGGAGCAAGTTCCGCTTGGGCGGAAGATAAACTCTACAGTGTGTTGAACTACCGATATAACGCACACCTGCCCACGGTCATCACATCCACCTTGCAGCCGGAGGGTTTCGCCATCAGTTACCCAAACCTGTGGAATAAACTGCTCGACCCCACCAAGTGCAAGGTCATTGCCATCAATATGCCGCCTTATCGAAAGATAGCAAAGGGCGGCAAGGCAAAGAAGAAATAATCTCATCATGAGGACAGCCCGGAAACGGGCTGTTTTTTTTCTGGTGTACCCAAAAATTTTCAACATGGTTGAAGATTCGATTAAAGCACCTGTCTGGATTCCTTTGGGTGCTGCTTTTATTATTGGGACATTCAATACCAAAATCATATAAAAAGGAATACAACTGAATGCTCCCTACCTATTTGCTCTCTCTTCGTGAAGGCTTGGAAGCCGCTCTCATTATCGGCATTGTCCTCGGCGCACTGGAAAAAATCCGCCGCCCCGACCTGAAACCCGCCCTCTGGTTTGGCGTTTTGTCGGCATTGGGCGTCAGCATCCTCACTGCAATAACTCTCACTGCATTTGGCATGAGCCTCGAGGAAACTGCTGAACAGATCTATGAAGGCATCACCATGCTGCTTGCAGCGGGCATCCTCACCTGGATGATCTTTTGGATGAGCAAACAGGCAAAAAATCTCAAAAGCGAATTGGAAGAAGGTGTAAATAAAGCTGCAGCCACCACCGGCAATCGCGCCATCTTCTGGGTTGCGTTCCTTGCTGTAGTACGTGAAGGCGTGGAACTTGCTCTTTTCATCACCGCCGCTTTCTTTGCAGGTAATAACGAAAACCTGACGACCAACATCATCCTCACCCTTACCGGCGTGATATTGGGACTGGGAACCGCTGTGCTGCTCGGCTGGTCTTTGCTTGCCGCCACCGCACGCCTCAACCTGCGCCGCTTCTTCCAAGTCACCGGCTACCTGCTCATCCTCTTTGCGGCGGGGCTTGTGGCTCACGGCATTCACGAATTCAACGAGGTCGGCTGGATCCCCTCCATTGTGGAACACGTTTGGGATGTGAACTCGGTCATCAATGAAACCTCGCTCCTTGGTGAAATGCTCAAGACCCTCTTTGGGTATAACGGCAACCCGTCGCTCACCGAGATCATTGGCTATGTAGCTTACCTCGCAGCGGCACTTTTCTTCTTCACCCGCAACACGGTTCAGCCTGCTGTAAAAGCTCCGGCACAATCCCCGGCTTAATCCATTCAAAACGAACCGGCTTCAAATTCTTTGGATTTGAAGCCGGTTTTTTCGTTATACTAGACACATGCCTCAACTTCCCATCCCCGATTTTTTTAATGCCAACCGTGTTGGCGAAATTTGGAAAGTGGACTACGCAGCCCGCACCGAAGATGCCCGAAGGTTTGCGGCTCAACACAACCTCAAACCTGCCTCTGCTTCGACAGAACGCATCTCCCTTTTGCTGATCGACGTGCAGAATACGTTCTGTATGCCCGGCTTTGAGTTGTTCGTGGGCGGGCGCAGTGGCAACGGCGCAGTGGAAGATAACGTGCGTCTATGTCAATTCATTTACCACAATCTTGGCGTGTTCACTCACATCATCGCCACCATGGATACGCACCGTTCCCAGCAAATCTTTCACCCTATCTTCTTTGTCGATGCCAATGGCGATCACCCCACTCCTTACACCGATATTCATCTCGCAGACCTGCAATCTGGTAGGTGGACCTTCAACTCCGCACTCGCGCCGCAGTTTGGCATTGCCCCCGAATACGGTCAACAGATGATGCTGCACTACGCCGAGTCCCTGCAAAAGAAAGGGAAGTACGCCCTCACCATCTGGCCGTATCATGCCATGCTGGGTGGCATTGGTCACGCCCTTGTGCCCGCCGTGGAGGAAGCCGTATTCTTCCACTCACATGCTCGCACAGACCAGCCATACTTTGCGATCAAAGGCGACAAGACCTTCACCGAAAATTATTCTGTGGTGGGTCCTGAAGTGCTGAACGGTCCAATGGGGGAGGTGCTTGGCGAGCATGACTCGCAATTCATCCAGCACCTGCAAGAAGTGGATAAGTTGTATATTGCCGGACAGGCAAAAAGTCACTGCGTGGCGTGGACGGTGCAAGACCTGCTGGACGATATTCTGGCAACCGACCCTGGATTGGCGAAGAAGGTCTATCTGCTTGAAGATTGTTCCTCGCCCGTGGTCGTCCCCGGTGTGGTGGACCATACCGATGCCGCAAATGATGCCTATGCCTGGTTCGCTCAGGCGGGTATGCACATTGTTAAATCTACAGATGATATTTACAGGTAAATGATCCCATGTCCATCTTTGACGGTAAACGACTAACGAACGAGACTTTTAAGTTGGATATTGAGCGCATGCGGCGCGGTTGGTACTCGGACAAGTATTTTGAGAATATCAACCGCATGTTAACGGCGCTTTCAAAAGAGGGGTACCACTATTCGGGCAGTTATCACAACCTGCCGGAAGGTATCTCGCCTGAGCAGATCGCTGTGGGTGATATCGAAGTGGAGATGCAGTGGTTCACGCGCCGCATGGGCAAAACCACCGTGGTAGGTGTGGATAAATCGCTGGCAATGCTGCGGCTTTGCACCGGATATTTTGATGGCGACAAATTCGTTGATACATCCAACAAGCTCGAGGTGTGGGCAGTTCATGATGGGACAACGGTCAAGTACGATGGCGACCCATTGAATATTCAGCCGGTCATCAAAGTACGCGGACGGTACCGTGACTTTGCCCTGCTTGAAACTCCCACACTTGGAATTCTCACCCGCTCGAGCCGTGTAGCCACAAATGTATATGAGACTTTGGTGGCGGCGAAGGGCAAGCCAGTCTTATTCTTCCCGGCTCGTTTTGATGTGCATGAGGTGCAGGCTGCCGACGGTTATGCTTACAATATCGCCTTGCAGCGTTTCAACAAAGATCATGCCCGTGAGTTGGGCGCGTTCGTCTCCACCGATGCGCAGGGAGAT
The DNA here is from genome assembly GCA_037916115.1 of Anaerolineales bacterium. GTDB lineage: Bacteria > Chloroflexota > Anaerolineae > Anaerolineales > Villigracilaceae > Villigracilis. The sequence continues at coordinate 1,636 of JBAIYF010000448.1, read as the reverse complement.
TGGTGGGGCGGCGCGGGCGGCGGAACGGTGGCGCATGCCGCGATTGCGTCCTTCCTTGGCGATACGGCGGAGGCGATGATGCAGTTCTCGCATATTTTGCCAGCCCGCATTCCGCGCATTGCGCTGGTGGATTTCAATAACGACTCGGTGCGCGATGCGCTACGGGTGCTGGATGAGATGTTCGCCATGTATCGTGAACTGGTGGATGCCGGAAAACAGGAAGAAGCTGAGAAGTACAGACTCTATGGCGTGCGTCTTGATACAAGCGGAAGTCTGCGTGATGTTTCTGTCACACCATTGGGCGACCCGGCGTTGGACTTGGGGGTGAACCCGCGACTGGTATTTAACGTCCGTTCGGCGTTGGATAATGCCTGGAAGTTTTGGGACCTGCCCCCGTCTTGGAAAGAGGCGGCGAAGGAATTTTGCCAGAGTGTTAAGATCGTTGTATCCGGCGGTTTTGCTCCGGAAAAAATCCGCAAGTTTGAAAAACTGGGTGTGCCTGCGGATATTTATGCTGTGGGTTCGTATCTGTTCAGCAATGGCAATGGGACGAGCACCGATTACACTGCCGATGTAGTGCGCGTGAAAGTGCATGGCGAGTGGATCGATATGGCGAAGGTGGGGCGCACGGTAGGCGAGAACGAGAATTTGGAACGAGTTTGGTAAAAATAGGTAATTGTCTGCCCTGAATTTGTGGATAAAAAATGGCTGTCGATTGCGACAGCCATTTTTTATTATTTGTGCTGGTCTTTCCAGAATTCATCGTCGCTTTGTTTGATCTCGCCAAAGGTACCTTTGACAATGTATATGGTGCGTTCGCAAATGTTGGTGACACGGTCGGCAAAGCGCTCGATGTTGTGTGCTACCCATAAAAGCCAGTTGGCGCGTTCGATATTCTTGGGGTCTTCAATGACGAAGACCATCAATTCGCGGTAGATCTGGTTGTAGAGTGCGTCCACTTCGTCGTCTTCAATGGGGATGGTGGCGGCGGTATCGGCGTCGTTGGTAGCGTAGGCGGTCAGGGCACGGTGAAGCATATCCACACCCTTTTGTGCCATGCGCGGAATGTCGATCAGTGGTTTGAGCAGTTTCTCGTCACCCATGCGTACATTGATGTTGGCAATGCCTTTGGCATAGTCGCCCATGCGTTCGAGTTCTGAGACAATTTCAAGTGTGGAGGCAAGCAGTCGCAGGTCTTGAGCCATGGGCTGCTGGCGGGCAATGAGGGTGACAAGTTGGTCTTCGAGCGCAAAACGTTTCTGATTGATCGCTTTATCTTCAATAATGATGGCTTCGGCGGCTTTGATGTCGCGCTTTTTCAGGGCTTCCACCGAGCCGATCAGGGCGTGTTCGACCATGCTGCCAAGCATGATCACTTCGTCTTTCAGGTTCTGAATTTCAGTATCAAAAGCTTTTCTAGTCATGATTCCTCTGTTGTCATTTTCATTGTACTGCTAAATTAACCGAAGCGCCCGGTGACATAATCTTCGGTGCGCTTGTCGTTGGGGCGGGTGAAGATGGTTTTCGTGTCGTCGAATTCGATTACGCCGCCTGCGCGCGCATCATCGATCATCATCATGGCGGTGTAGTCGCTGGCGCGTGCCGCTTGTTGCATGTTGTGGGTGACGATCAGGAT
>JBAIYF010000447.1:0-3004 GCA_037916115.1 Anaerolineales bacterium | reverse complement strand
TCGCGGCACGGATCTGCTTCTTGAGCTGGATCGTAGACCAGCCGACGGGGTAATGCACCTGAAAAATGGGCGTGCCCGTGTCCTGACAGATGGGCGTGGAGTTGGCGCGGGAAAGTTCAATGTTCTTCATGATGGTTTCCAGCGCCCCGCGCGCCGCCGAACCGGGGGCTTCTTTTTCGATGGACTCTTTCAGACGTTTTTCCACATCCGGCGGCAGGGAGCTGGATGTGCGCCGAATCAGTTCAAGGATTTCATTGGTTAGATCTCGCATGGTTATGCCTCCATTACATTGGAAATCATACTCCCGTTGAAAGAAAATGCCAAATAAAAAATCCGTCTCTGGGTACGAATGTCAGGACAAAAAACCGTCAGCGAAGAAAAAAGCCTGCCCCTTTGCAGAGGCAGGCTTCGGCTGAGTCCGAACCGGGTTTTATATCCGATTTCGTTCAATTTACTTGATGGTGTAGACCATGTTCACGGTTACGCTGATGGCGAGCTGACCCGGCTGAATGGGTACCGCCGCAGCTTCTGCAGCGCCGCCGCCACCCTTGCCATAACTGTTGTAAATGTAGGGCGTTACGCCGCTCTCATAGTAGTTGATGGTCTGGATGTTCACAAGCGAGACCTCGGAGACATCTGCCAGTTCCTGCGCCTGTTTCTTGGCTTCTTCCACGGCGAGAGCGCGGGCTTCCTTGTTGGCTTCGGTCTTGTCTTCCACGTCGAACTGAATGCTGTAGATGCTGTTCGCACCGGCGCTAATGGCGGCATCGAGCAGGTCGCCAAGTTTATCCAGGTCGCGCACGGTCACGCTGACGGTGTTATCGACCGAATAGTTGGAACCCTTAACCTGACCGAACTCATCGTACTGAGGATTCGACCAGATGCTGAAGTTGGTAGTGCGGATGTCCTTCGGGTCCACGCCGAAATCCTTGATCGCCTGAATGACCGCACTAGTCTGTTCTTTGTTGATCGCCACTGCTTCAGAAGCATTCTCACGCTGGGTGTTCACACCCACGTTGATGTAGGCAATATCGGGGGTGAGGTACACCACGCCAACACCATTCACGTTCAGGGTCCGCAAATTCTCAGGCGCCGCCTGGTTGATGGTGGTTGGTCCGCAAGCGCTCAATACGAGAGCCAGAACCGCCAACACTGCAAACGATAAATATTTTTTACTCATAGTTTCTCCTTTAGGCTTTCAGAGCCATAGTGATTATGCACCTTAATGACGCCCTCGTGTTGAAAAAGTTCCTTGAAATTTACCTTGTTTCGGGTACAATTTTGCACAAATGTTCTAAGGACATTATGCCGATCAACTATCAGGAAATTTACACGCAGATCAAACAAGTTGGGCAAGGCGCAAAGGAAAGAAGGAAGAAGAAAGAAGAGGCACAGGAGCAGGCAAAATCGCTTCTTGATACCTATTCTTCTCAACTGGACTTCCTGCGCTCCAAAGTGGATTCTGCCAAAGCGGCGGATGCCAATATCCGCTGCGCTGTGCCATTGGATGAAGCCCTCGCCTCCTCCTACCCTGTGCCTGATTCAGCGACCCAAGCCACCCTCACCCACGGGGTCGCTACGCTGATCGCCGCTGACGGTTCGCAAGCCATCGCGGACCGTCACAGCCCCGTGCAGTTCTGCGTCATCAATGTGGGCGGAATCGTCATGAAGCCGAACTCCGGCGAAACCCCAGCCGTGGAAGTGGAAAGCGAATTATTCTTCGGCGATGCCATCGAAGAGAACGGTCTCACCACCGATGGCGGCGTTGCCCTGCGGCGTGACCTTGCCGAGCGCAGTGTCATTGAACGGTTGAGCAAAGACCTGAGCGGCAATATCGTTTCCTTTACAGATGGCACGCTCGAAATCTTCCGCGCCAAAGATATCGACAATGCCAGCATGTACCGCAATACGCTGGAGAAATACATCACTGTCCTTTCGCGTTTGCAAACGCGTGGCATCATCTCAGCGGGGTATATCGATAAACCATCCTCCAGTTTGGTTGTAAAACTTCTCGAACTGACACAAATCACCATCCCCGAAGAGATGGAAAAACTGCGCAACGCCCCGCCGCTGAAGTATGTCACTGATCGCTGGCTGTTCGGCTATGGCAATAAATTATTCCAATTGCTGCCACCGGGGCATCGTTCGGCGGTGTTCAAGATCCAATCCAATGCCGAGAAAACGTATAAGGGCGGTTTGGAACTGCACTTTTTCTATCTAAACGTTGGCACGGAGGGACACCCCTGGCCCGTGCGCGTGGAGATTCCGCGCTGGGTGGTGGATGATAAAGAGCAGCTGGACCTACTCCATGCCGTGTTGGTCGAGCAATGCCGTATGATGGGCAGCAAGCCATACCCGTATCTTCTGCATCGTGCGCATGAGACGGCGGTGGTAAAGAACGAAGAGAAACAGCAGATCGAGCAGATGCTGTCATTGGAATTAAGAAGAAATAGCGAAGATGTGGACGAGGGTTCGAATAAACAGTCCGCGAAGGATTTGAAGGGCAGAACACGAAGATAAATCGTCATTGCGAGGGCGCTCTTGTTCTTCGCCCGACACTTGCGCTGCACGCCAGTGCAGTGAGCAATCTCAGACTTAATCATGGGATTGCTTCGTCGGGAAGAGCACCCTCCTCGCAATGACGGGAGGATACTATGACACAACCAATCGAGATCGGACGTTTACTTCGGGCAGGGACAACAGGATTCATTGCGGGCTGCCGCGTGAATCAGTTGAGCGTGCCTTCATTCGGGGCGCTTGTCCGTGCGCCACTGGGGGATGGGTATCAGGTGTATGGACTCATCCACGATATTCACATTGATGATGACGGGCTGGTGCGTCAACTCGTGACCGCCGACGGCGTGAGCGAGGAAGTGATGAAGGACAACCGCGAGCGCCGCATTGTGCCCGTGGAAATGTCTGTGCTGGCGGTGGGGTATGAGCAGGATGGCAAGGTTCATCACCTGCTGCCGCCGCGTCCGCCGTTGAGCTTGGATGTGATCTA
>JBAIYF010000446.1:0-1947 GCA_037916115.1 Anaerolineales bacterium | reverse complement strand
ATAGACCATAGAAAATTCGCGTCATTCGCCCATTAGCGACATTCGCGTTAAGCCTTTAAATCTTTTATCATCGTCCATCGTCCATCGTCCATGGTCTATCGTCCCTTCAAGGAGAGAATATGAAATTCTTCGACCTGTTCAAAAAAGTGGAACCCCTGCCCGAAGGCGTGCATCACCTGCAAGCCGAAGCGGCGAATAACAAACCTTATCGTGTTCACCTGCGCCTGCGCAAAGACGGCTCTGGTGTGTTCATCCTCAATGCCGCCACCGTGCTGCATCTCAACCCCACCGCCGCCGAGTATGCCTATCACTTCATCAAAGGCAGTGACCCGCACGAAGCCGCCAAACAGGTCGCTGCACGATACCGCGTGAAAAAAGACATCGCCCTCAATGACTATCAAGACTTCCTTGATCGAATCGAAACCCTCGTCACCTCGCAGGATGTAGACCCCGTCTCCTACCTGGACTTTGAGCGGGTCACGCCTTATTCCACCAACCTGACCGCCCCGCTGCGCCTCGACTGTGCGTTGACCTACCAACTGCCCAACAACACCCAAGCTGAATACGCTCCCACCAAACGCGTAGACCGCGAACTCACCACCGCCGAATGGCAAACCATCATCGACCTTGCCTGGCAAAAAGGCATCCCGCACATCACCTTCACTGGCGGCGAACCGACCCTGCGCGAAGACCTGCCCGCCCTGATCGCCCACGCCGAAAAGAATGGACAAGTTTGCGGTCTGCTCAGCGACGGCTTGAAACTCGCTGATAAAGAATATCGTCAACTTCTTCTCCAAACCGGGCTCGACCATCTACTCTTTCTGCTGCAACCTGACAACAAAGAATCATGGCAGGCGCTTGAAGCCATCATGCCCGAAGACCTCTTCGTCACCGTCCATATCACCTTCAATCAGCAAGCCGCCAGCAACATCAACGCCACGCTTGAACGGCTCGCCAAACTCGAAGTCAAAAGCCTCTCCGTCAGCCTCGCCGATGAGACGCTCAAATACCAACTCAACGACCTCACCCAAAAAGCCGCCGACCTCAACCTCGCGCTCGCCTTCGACCTGCCCGTACCCTACTCCGCCCAACACCCGGTAGCGCTCGAAACCGCCGAAGAGGGTGCCCCCTCCGGCGCGGGCAAAGCCTGGCTCTATGTCGAACCTGATGGCGACGTCCTCCCCGCGCAAGGCATGGCAGAAAACGTCCTCGGCAACCTCCTGCATGACGACTGGAACGCCATCTATCATTAATGAACTGGCACGCTCGTTACCTCCAGCAAGCCGCGTGGACGCGCAACCTGCGTGCCTATCTATTTGACAAGGCGGGACTCGCCAGCGCGCACCGCGTGCTTGAAGTAGGTTGCGGCACCGGCGCCATTCTGCGCGAACTCACCACTCCCGCCTCGCCTCATGGTCTGGACCTCGACCCTGCCGCGCTGACCCAAGCCTCTGTCCACGCCCCAGCCGCCTCGCTGACTCGCGCCGATGGCTTGGCAATTCCCTTTCCCAACTCCACCTTCGACATTGTCTATTGCCATTACTACTTGCTGTGGGTGAAAGATCCCTTGCAAGCCGTGCTTGAGATGAAACGCGTTACCAAACGCGGCGGGCATATCCTTGCCTTGGCAGAGCCCGATTATTTTGCACGCATTGATAAGCCCGAGACGTTGCGTCCGCTGGGGGAGTGGCAGCGTGCGGCATTGCAAAAGCGAGGCGCAGACGTGGGCTTCGGCGCACAACTCGCAGAGACATTTTTCAAGGCGGGGATCACGCTCCGAGAAACCGGACCCATTCAAAGTCAAGACAAAGAGCCGCCTGCATGGGAGCGGGAGATGGAATGGGCGGTGATAAAGGTGGATCTGGCAGAATCCGTTTCCGGCGAGGAAATCCAAAAAATGAAATGGCTCGACGATGAAGCCTGGGCGAAGGGCGAACGCGTGCTGCA
>JBAIYF010000445.1:0-17550 GCA_037916115.1 Anaerolineales bacterium | reverse complement strand
CATCAACGCACCGACTACAACCTCTTTGAAGGCTGGGAGTTGATGGGCTACCCCGAAAAGGTCTTCCTGCGCGGCAAACTCATTGTGGACGGCGACGAATGGAAGGGCAAACGCGGCGACGGGCAATTTCTCAAGCGTAACGCAGGCGAGGTTTTGTAGTTTTATAAGTAGGGCGGGTTTTAGCCCGCCATTCAATTTACTTCACACAACTACAAACCCCGGAGAACCTTTTGGACCTTTTACTCTCGAACTTACTGACCCCCATGGTCTTGTGCTATGTACTGGGTCTGACAGCAGGCGCACTCGGCTCCGACTTGCGCGTGCCCAAGCAATTTTACGAAGCCATCACCATTTATCTGCTCTTCGCCATCGGCTTCAAAGGCGGCGTGGAAATTTCAGAGATCGGGCTAAGCGCGATGATCGTGCCCGCCATTGCCAGCATTGCCCTCGGTCTTTTCATTCCACTTTACTGTTATCCACTTCTGCGCAGGCTCGGAAAATTTGACCGCGAAAATTCCGCCTCGATCGCGGCCCATTACGGCTCGGTCAGCGCCGTCACCTTTGCCGCCGCCCTCGCCATGCTCGACACATTGCACATTCCCTACAACGGCTTCATGAACGCCATGCTCGCCCTGATGGAATCACCGGCGGTCATCCTTGGTGTGATGCTGGCAGGACGCGCCCGTCATCTGGACTCAACCGAAGAGGTCAAGCCCACTGTCGATTGGTCGTTCTTTCTGCGCGAAGCCTTCGTGAGCAAAAGCGTGGTGCTCTTGGTCGGCGGTATGCTCATTGGCGCGCTCTCCGGCGAAAGCGGCTACATCACCATGGAGCCGCTGCTGGTCGCTCCGTTCAAAGGCGCACTCAGTTTCTTTCTGCTCGAGTTGGGCGTGGTCACCTCTGAACGGCTCGGCGACTTGAAAAAGGTCGGCGTTTTCCTTGCCGGATTTGGTATCCTTGTGCCCATCGTCAACGGCTTTCTCGGCGTGTTGGTCGGTTGGCTGGTCGGCTTGAACATGGGCGGCGCCACCTTGTTGGGTGTGCTTGCCGCCAGCGGTTCCTACATTGCCGCGCCCGCCGCCATGCGTGTGGCAGTGCCTAAAGCCAACCCCGCCCTCTCGCTGACCGCCGTGCTCGCCATCACCTTTCCCTTCAACATCACCCTTGGGATTCCGCTCTACTTGAACATCGCCCATTGGCTCTTTGGAACATGACCCAACTCCTGACCCTTTCGCCTCAACACCTTGACCTCGACCTGATTCGCCAAGCCTCGGCTGTGATCCAACGCCGGGGCTTGGTCGCCTTCCCCACCGAAACCGTGTACGGACTCGGCGCCAATGCGCTCGATGAAGAAGCCGTGGCGAAGATCTTTCACGCAAAGGGACGCCCCTCCAATGACCCGCTCATCGTGCATGTCGCATCCGTGAACGAAATGAAACTCGTCGCTGCAGATGTGCCGCCAATAGTAGAAAAACTTGCTGCACACTTCTGCCCCGGTCCGCTGACGTTTGTGCTGCCAAAACTGCCGCATGTGCCAGCCTCGGTCACAGCCGGGTTGAATACGGTTGCAGTCCGTGTGCCTGCTCACTCAGTTGCCTTGGCATTGATCCGTGAAAGTGGCGTGCCGATTGCGGCACCATCTGCGAATCGCTTCGGGCACACCAGCCCGACAACTGCTCAACACGTGATGGACGACTTGAACGGTCGCATTGACATGGTGATCGATGGCGGCGCGACTTCGGTTGGCGTTGAGTCCACGGTGCTGGATGTGACCTGCACCCCGCCGATGATTCTGCGACCGGGCGGGATTTCACGTGAGGCAATCGAGAAAATAATCGGCACAGTGGATTTACGCAACAACCGACCCGACTCGGACGACGAGGCACAAGTCTCACCGGGATTGCTGGGCAAGCATTACACCCCGAACGCGGAGTTAATTCTGTGCAAGGGTGAAAACGATTCGGTGTTGGAAAAACTGCTTGGGTTGGCGAAACAAGCCCAAGCTGAAGGAAGAAGCGTGGGACTCCTGCTCGCAGAAGATGACCTGCCCGTCTTCGCTCCGCTTTCATGCAAGGCGTATCCGCTGGGTCCATCCACAGACCTTGAAAGCATTGCGCGGAATTTATATGCGGGCATGCGCGCGCTGGATGATCAGGGTGTGAACTTAATTCTCACGCGCGATTTCGGGGCGCAGGGTTTGGGGTTGGCGATTCACGACCGGTTGCTAAGGGCTGCCAGCCAGATAAAGTAATTCAATTTTGCCTTGTAAAATCCTTACAGTATCTGTGCAAGCGAACAAAGTAGATACGGGCACATGCTACAATGCCACATTGTCCTGTGTTCAACCTTAGGAGAAAGGGTATGTCGCTCGTATCGCTTATTTATGTCAGTTATGCCACACACCTGATGTCTGATCAGGACCTGCTCGACATTTTGGATGTTGCCCGTGAACGCAATAAGAAGGAGGGCATCACCGGTATGTTGTTGTACCGGCAGCGCTTCTTCATTCAGGTATTGGAAGGTGAAGAAAAAAATGTGGACAAGGTCTACGCGTCCATCAGCAAAGACCTGCGTCACGGCAACATTATGCTGGTTCAAAAGGCGGGAGTTATGGCACGCAGTTTTGACGAATGGTCGATGGGCTTCCGTAACCTCGATCAAGTCAATCCGGATGAGCACCCGGGCTTTTCAGAATTCCTGACCCAGAACGTTCCGCAAGATTACTTTACTGAAGACCTTAACCGCGCGAAACGCCTGCTGCTGGCTTTCAAAGAAGGCAGATATTTTTAGCCAAACAGACCCCTGTTCAAAGCAGGGGTCTGTTTTTTTGATAAGAAAATCCAAAGAAGGTGGGCAACGCACAATGACAGATTCCTTGCGCAGACAAAAATCATCAGTGATAAAATACCGCTCGCACTAAACCAGAGGACGCCTTGGGGGAGCATGATGCCTGTGGTTTTATTACCTTTTCGGAGAAATATCATATGCCAAGACGTTCACTGACTCGCCTCTACCAAGACGAGTTCACCGGTTATTCACTTGCCAAATTTCAGCAGGACCTGCTTGCGGGTCTTACGGTGGCAGCGGTTGCGCTTCCGCTGGCGCTGGCATTTGGTGTTGCTTCTGGTGCCACGGCTGCCGCAGGTTTGGTCACCGCCATTTTGGCGGGCATCCTCATCGGCGCTTTGGGCGGCGCGCCGTATCAGATCAGTGGTCCCACCGGGGCGATGTCTGCCGTGTTGATCGTGCTCGTGCATCGGTACGGGCTTGAAGGTATTTGGGTGGCGGGGTTACTTTCAGGTGCCGCACTTTTACTCATCGGCATCTTACGGCTTGGTCGTTTCATCGCCTTCATTCCCTCAGCGGTCATCAGCGGTTTTACTTCGGGCATTGCGCTCATCATCTTCATCGGTCAGATCGATAACTTCCTCGGCATAAAAACCGAAGGCGCCGAAACCGCTGCGCTAAAATTCATCAACTACTTCAAAGGCGGCTTCACTCCAGATTGGCACGCAATGGTGATTGGCTCGGTTGTTATTTTGACCATGCTTTTGTGGCCCGCCAAATGGAATTCGCGGATTCCTTCGTCTCTGATGGGTCTTATCCTCGCCACGCTTCTTCACTGGACCCTGAACTGGTCCACCCCAGTGATCGGGTCCATCCCCCAAACCTTGATCCTGCAAGAACGCCTCAGCCTCGCCAACATCCCCTGGAATAATTTTGCCGATTTCATCGCCCCCGCGCTGACGATCACTGCTCTCGGCGCGGTCGAGTCCCTGCTATGCGGCGCTGTCGGTTCAAATATGACGGGTGTGCGCATGCAGGCGAATCAAGAGCTTATTGCACAAGGCATTGGCAATATGGTCATTCCATTCTTCGGCGGTGTGCCCGCCACGGCTGCCATTGCCCGCTCCAGCGTGGGCATCAAATCAGGTGGGCAGACCCGTCTGGTGAGCATCATCCATGCAGTTGGGTTACTGCTTTCCATGTTCCTGCTCACCCCGCTCATGGAGCAGATTCCGCTGGCGGCGCTGGCTGGCGTGCTGATGGTCACTGCCGCGCGGATGAGCGAATGGGAATCCATCAAGTTCATGTTCGGCAGGCTCTTCAAAACCGACATGATCGCCTTCGTTGTGACCATGTTCGCCACCGTCATCCTCGACCTGACCCAAGCCATCCTCATCGGCTCATTCCTCGCCGGGCTGGTCTTTTTGAACAAGATCGCCAGCATCGACATTGAAGTGCAGGAAGTGGATGTTGAACGCCTAAAACAAAAGGGAATTGAAACAGCAGGCAATTGCCAGCATGTGCGTGTGGCGTTCCTAACCGGTCCATTGTTCTTTGCGGCGACAGGTCAATTTAATGAGGCGTTCTCCAATCTAAAAGAAACGCACGCTTTGATCTTGTCGATGCGCGGGGTTTCGTTGATCGATACCGCCGGGTTGGAGGCATTGCATCGTTTGCATGAACGGTTGCAAAAGCAGGGCGGCACGCTGATGTTTGCCGGTGTCCACGAGAATGCAATGAACATGATGGAGCGTGGCGAACTCGTAAAAACCATCGGTGAGGAAAATTTCTTCTGGTCCAGCGACCAGGCCATCGTCGAAGCAGAGAGGCGGGGGTGTAGATTCTGTTCAAGGTAAAAAGAGTGTCCTGTTTATCACAGGACACTCTTTTTACAACATAAAGTTTTAGAGATACGGTTATGGCAACGGACAGGCGCTGGAGATATCGACTTTCGGGGCGGAGAAGGCATCTCCATTGGGGTTCGCAAAGGAGATGATTCCTTTCAACGTTATGGAAACATTTGAAGTTAGGTTGTAACCCCAATCTTTATTCATGAAGAGCGTCCCGCAGGTGATCGTGATGGCTCCTTTTGCCGTGCCAAATATTCCACGCCCAGCCCCGGATGTTCCGTTATAGGATGCTGTTACCCTGGTGAGGGTGAAGTTCCCATCTGTATTGAAGAACAATCCGTTGAGAGCGTTCGAGACAAAATTATTGCTGCCGGTCATGTCAATGTTCTTTGCCAGAAGACCGCCGGTGTTGTCCAAACTAACACCGCGATGTCCATTTCGGGTGGCTGTGATGTTTGCCAGCGTAATGCTGCCAAAACTTTCAGCCAACAAACCGCGACTGCCATTGAAGTTGAACAATCCGCTGCCTGTCACGACCACCGATTGTTGAATGGAGGAAGTGAATTTGTTTTTCAGGAAGGCGCCATGTACGCCATTACGGTTCGCAGAGATGTTATTGACCTGGATTGCGCCAAGGCTTTGGATGGACAGCCCCGAGCTAAAATTGCCATCAAAAACGTTGTTGCCCAATAGCACAACATTCTTTGGAGATACAGCGGTACACACATTGGCGTTCAAAGCACAATTATCAATCACAGCGCCGAACCCTGATGCCGAAACCTGGGCACGCCCGTTATCACTCGCCGTGATATTGTTCAACGTAACCACACCGAACGAAAGGATCTGCAAACCGTTGTAGCCGTTATGATTAAGGATGTTGATCCCAGTCATCGTCACATTTTGTGGAAGCAGGGGATTGTAGTTGTTGGTGATCATGACCCCTGTCTGTCCATTGTCATTGGCGCTGACAGACGCAAGCTGCACGAAGCCTTTCAACCCGGCTTCCAAACCATTTACATAGTTATGGCTGAATGAATTGGTGCCTGTAAGGGTTAGATTGCCGTCAATGAAAATACCTGCGCCATCCCCTGCGTTTCCATCAACCGTCAGGTTGCTTAAAACAGCATTTCCATCCGCGAAGATGATGATGCCATCGCCAATATGATTAACAGTATCACCATTGGAGGTGATCGTATTAATGCCGGTCAAAGTAACCGATGAATTGGAAACTTGATTGCTGGTGGACAGGTAAACACCGCTCAAATTTGAGGTGCCTTGAACCGGGGTGTGGCCATTCCCGGTGGCGGTCAGGTTATTGATCAGGATATTACCAAAGCTGATTATTTCCAAACCATGACTGCCATTTCCGATAAATTGATTGTTCCCCGAAAGAGTTACAGGATTGGAAATTTTTGAATCGAAGGCATTCAAAATCACTGCTCCTTCCGCTCCATTGTAATTACTCGAAAGGTTTTCAATGGTAACCAAACCGCTGCCGCTTGTAAGCAGCCCATACTTCCCATTATTTTCTGTAAAAATATAGCCTTTTATTATGAGGCTAGTCTTCAAAATACCAGTCTCAAGGCTGACTCCGAAACCAATTTGATTGTTACGTGCTGTCAAATTTTGGATCAGGACTGTACCATTTGAATTGGCATTCAACCCATCAACACCATTGTCATTGAACTGGTTTGTTCCCAGGAGCGTTAAACTTCCGGAATTGAATATGGCTGCGCCGCCGATCCCATTCCCATTTGCAGTAATCCCTGCCGCAGACATATTACCGGGGGCGGTAATATTGAGTCCGTAATCCGCATTCGAATTCACAAGAGTGACACCGGTCAAGGTTAACGAAGGCTTGATTGTTGTCCCTTGAGGGGTTGCGATTAGGATATAAGCGCCATCCGCTGAGTTTTCGCTGGCAGTCAACAAATTGATGCTTACATTGCCGTAGCTAAAAACATCCAAGCCGGTGTTAAGGTTACCCAAAAATGTATTTTTGCCTGTCAATGTAACATTGCGAATGACGTTATTGAACGCATTTTCGATCACCAGACCTTTCCCCGAATTATAGCTGCTGGACGCATTCGCCAAATTGACCACACCCGTGGTGAATATATCAATACCATCTCCCGCAGCATTATGCTCTGCAATGACATATCCGGTTATGGTTATATTCCCGGTCGCATTGGGAATTCTGTTATTCAAGACAATTCCACTGCCATAATTTCTATTGGCAGTGACATTATTAAGCGAGATGGAACCCAAGCTTGTAACAGTTAATCCGCTGGAGCCGTGTTCGTTGAAAGTATTTGTGCCTGTAATATTTACCGCACCTAACCCTCCAATGATATTAACACCTGCCTGGTTGCCGATCGAAGTAATGTTATTTAGAGTGATCAAGCCAGTAGACTCAACCTCAAGTGCCTGCCCTTCATTGTTGAAAAAATTATTGTTCCCAGTAAGCGTTACGCCAAGTTGTCCATTTAAAGTGATGGTTTTGCCGGTCGAGGTATTGTTCACTGCTGAAATGTTGGATGCCTTAATTTGGGCGGAAGCGTCAATGGCGCACTCACCGCTATTCCCACTGTAATTAAGAAAACCCGTCAGGGTAACATTGCGCGCGTTAATTGCACACGAGAGGTTCCCAACCGAACCATTGCCAAAAACAGCCATATTACTGGCTGTGAAATCTTCATTCGTGTGGACATTAAGTGCCTGCCCCTGATTCGACAAGAATTGATTGGCGCCTGTGAGGGTGACGGTTTTGTTCGAGAACACGCTCAGACCTATCAGCGTATTGTTGGCAACACGCACATCAGAGATCGTAACCGTTCCTCCCAATGCACCAATTTGCAAACCATCCCCCGCATTGTTTTCGAAAGAGCTTGAAATAACCTTTACCGTACCTACCCCTAAAACACTGGTGATTCCAGCCCCGCTCTGGGTTGTATTGTTGGAAGAAACAACCCGATTCAACACAACGTTGCCTTTGGTTTCCACACAAAGGGCGGAAATACACCCATCCCCAGAATTAGGGTTGTCAACGGATACTCCACTGACGGTTATATTCTGTAAAGTGACTGCGCCTACCCAATTCACAATGCTAAGATTTTTGCTGAAAGTAGATACACCACTGGTACCCGTGGTGCCCTGAATTCCATTCCAGCCGCCGTTAAGGGTTAATGAAAAATTGGCGGCAGATGCCCAATTTCCGGTCCCTGGCGTACCATCAATCGTAATGGACCCAGAAGATGCATCATTCCCAAACTGAATCCAAATCACCCCATTGGCTTTGGGAACAAATCCATTTACAAGGCTGAGCAGATCCGGGAAGGAGTCGGAACAGCCACCTGTATTCGCTTTTGGCACCACCCCTACAGGACACCAGATCGGGTCAATAAATGCAACCGCCTGAGCCGCTTCATTTGTTGCGAGTGGAACAGGTTGACCATCCGAGTCGACAACGACCAATTCTGTTGCTTCCGGCAGAGTGGCAAGCAATTCTGTAGTCGACGTCTCGGAAGATGGGGGAGCAACTTCTTCCTGATTCGACACATCGGTATCACTGGAGAGCATGGAAGTTTGCGTCTCATCCGAAACGGATAAGACGGGGTCAGACACAACCTCTTCTTGAGTGGTCACTGTCTCCTCTTCAAGCGTCACAGGCTCTGGAGTTGGTGGGAGATCATCGTCTGCATAAGCAGGGACAGTGATCATGGCGTTTAAGAACATCATGAACACTATCATTAAAGAAAAAAACAAAGTCTTTGTCTTGTAATTCATCTGTAACTACCTTTCTATTTTTCTTCCGAGCGGACGGTCGCCCTGGTGGTTGTGCCGTCCTTCAACGTAACTTCGTAGTCGGTATCAAGACGTCCATTTCCGATCTTGCCGGTGTAGGTCATGTAAGGAATGGTTCCGCCTGCGATATTTTTGAAGGTTCCGGTGATATTGCCTTCGGGATCCACGCGTACATCCATATCGCCGAGCAGAACGTTATTGCCTTGAACGATCGCGCCTTCGTCTGTGTAGTTTGCGCTGACGGTGACTGCAGGAGGGTCACCCAACCCAAGATAGTTTCCGCCAAAATCAAGGGTGACGGTGGCTGTTTTAGCGGCTTTATCGGCGGTGACGGTGATGACAGAGGATCCGCTTGCGCCGGTGGTTTCGTTCTTCCATTCGCCCACATAGGTGCCGACAAATTTATCGGGGTCGAAACCGCCGGTAGATGGCTGCCCTGCCGGGGCGGGAGCAGAGCCGCAGGCTGTCAAAATAAAAGATAAAACAAGCAATGCAAACAACCATGCTTTTCTATTCATCGTTCCTCTTTTCTTTTTCCATGAGAAGTTCGAGCAAAAGTTCATCAAGCAAACTGATAAGCAGTTTTCCATCCCCGCAGAAATGCACCTCGCCCGTGTTTACATTTTGGAGACGCACGCGCCATTGCGGCGCGTGCGTGTTCTCATTGGCACTCCAGAGACGCAAGGTGAACAGGAGTGATTTCGAGCGGGCGATCGTCTCATCGCCTTCCATGGTGCGCCCTTTTAGGCTTTGCCCCGGAAGACCACGAGCAGAACGGTAAAGATGATGGCAATGATCATAGGCGGACCGACCTGGGCAAAGGTGGCGATGCCGCTCATTAACTGGTACCCGAAGATAAGGACATGACCGATCTCGGAGACAATGAACGCTATGACAAGTTTCTTGTAGGCGGAGACGTCGGTGGAGACGAGATATGCCATCAGGGCGATGACAATCATCAGTTCGCCGTAGAGCGGGGTGAGGGCGCGGTCTGGCAAGGATGTGCTAAATGCCGCTTCCGCCACACCTGGGGCAAAGAGGAACAGGGCTCCGACGACCGTCATATAAACTGCCAGTGCCATAAGGGTGTTTCGTAATGCTTTCATAAGAACCTCCATCAATGAGTTGGAATATCGAACTGTGCTCATTGTATGGAGGGGGCGTTTCAAAAGCGTTTCATGGAGCGTTTCGCAGGAAAGAAAATCCCCGCCGGTTGAGGCGGGGATCAATATTGGAGATCAAAGATAGTGATTTTCCTTTAACCAAGCCAGGGCTTTTATTAGCAACGCTTCGCTCTTTGTAACATCGCCCTTATCTGCCTGTTCAATACCCCCAACCATCAGGTCATCCACTTCCTTCGACAACACATGCTGCCCCGGCGCTTTCAACTGGCGCACATACTCAACTGCCTCATCCACTTTGTGAGAGCGCAAGCTGATATCGATCAACGTCCACAACCCATGCCAACGGAAGGCATAGCGTGGATGCCAAAGCGCAATCGCCTTTTTGGAAAGAGTCTTTGCCTTGGTGATGTCATTTTGTTTCCATGCCAGCCAGCCCAAATTGGCAAACGCAGTAGCCGCAAAACTACCGTACCCTTCACGCGCGCTGATCTCCAGCATTTGCTCGGAATATCGGCGGCATTCTTCCAAATTCCCTGCCCGCCGATTGGCAACCGCCAGATAAGTAATGCAATAGGTTTGCTGATCCAAATACCCTATCTGAGTCGAGAGGCGGAGTCCTTCCTCCAAGTGTTTAATGGCAAGGTCAATATTTCCAAGCAGCAATTGAACAAACCCATACCCAAATTGGGTGCGCGACTGCAATTCAAGATCACTGCCCTGCAGGCTTAACTCCAATGCCTGTGTGGAATAGTCAAGGATATTTTCATCTGCCTGATAGCCGTTACTATTGAAATACAAAGTAGGCAAAAGGAAATAATATTCGGCAAGCATATCCATCTCACCGAGACGCTCCACAACAGGCCGCACGATCTCAAAGACTTCCTGCATACCAGCCATGTTATACGAATCGTGATGCATCCAGATCCGGTCAAACTGGACCTTTAGCCAGGTCCGCCACCATTCAGTGTTTTCGCGACCAGGAGGGACACCAAGTTCTTTTACCGCTTGCGCGAATAGCAATTTGGATTTTTCATAATCCTTCATATTGCCTATCACCTTGGCATACTTTCCCAACACACGAGCCCGATCAAGAAGACCGGCAGCATTCAACCCATTAAGCGTTTTTTCATACTTTTCCTGCGCACGCGTATGGTCACTGATAACCTCATACAAATCACCCAACATTTCGGTGATTTCAGCAATCTTGGTGTTCTGTGAATTGCCAGGCTTTTCCTTCAATAACCCCAATGCCTTTTCCAAATGCGAGATCGCATCACGGTTCGCAAAAACTTTACGTGCCGCTGCAGCTGCTTTGAGGTACGCCTCGAACGCCTTTTGTTGTTCGCCCGCCATCTCAAAATGACGCGCCACAATGGCATCTTCCACCTGCGCGCTGCCTAACAACGCCTCAGCAATACGCCGATGGAACATTTGCCTGCGGGGCTGGGTCAAAGCATCATACGCCGCATCCAGCAACTTGCCATGACTGAACGAATAGGTCCCATCTTCACGCGTTTGAAGGATACGCCTTGCCCACAATTCATCCAACGCCTGCACCAATTGATTCTCATTCATATGCGAAGAACGTTCCAGCAAGGCATACCCAAACTCACGCCCAATGGCAGAAGCCACACCCACCAACTCGCGAGCCGAAGCAGACAACTGACCCAAGCGCTGACTCAACACCGTCCGCAAACTTTGCGGCACAACACCTGCTTCATTATTGCGCAACGTTTCCACAATAAAGAAGGGATTCCCCTCGGTTTCCGCAAACAACTCATCCTGCTTGGCTTCACTCAACTCACCGTTCATCACTTCACGCGCCAGCAGACCCAGTTCCGTTCTACTAAGCGGCTGCAACTCGATCTCACTCAACTGTTTGCGCGCCCGCAGCGCCGCCCGCAACGTCTGCAACGGATGATCCTCTCCCAATTCCCCCACTCGCTCGGTCAGCAAAATCATCAGCGGGCTTTGAGTCGCATAACGCATCAGATATTGCACGAACTCCAACGTTTCCTGATCGCTCCATTGCGCATCATCCAACACCAACAAGCGCGGCTTGCCCGAACCGAGTAATCCCTTCGCCACAGCTTCAAACAACCTTTGCTTCTGCCATTTCTTTTCGCCCGCTTCACCAACTCCGCTTTCAAACTCAGGCAGCAGACGCGCCAACTCTTTCCTCCACAGCGGCGCCAACGACCCCAACTCAGTTTGTATCTCAGGCGTACGCAGCCATGCCACCACCGGCGCAAACGACAACGTCTCTTCCATTGGGTAACATTGAGCGAACGCCGTCGCCACGCCTTGCCGCTTCACCCACTGCATCAACTCACTTGCCAGACGAGACTTGCCAAGCCCCGCCTCCCCTGAGATAACGAACATGCCCGCTTTTCCTTTTTGGATGGAAGACCACGCCTCACGAACCTGCGACCATTCCTGCTTCCGACCAATGAGCCGATGCGCCTCCCGAGCCGGGCCCTTCCCACTCTCCCCATCCAGCATCGCTTCCGAGCGGATCAACTGCTCATACAAGCGCCGAATCTCAACCGAAGGTTCCACGCCCAAATCACGCATCAGCACCGTAGCACAAGTGTGATATGCCTGCAGTGCTCCAGCACGATCCTCGTTCAAGGCATGCAGACGCATCAACTGCAAATAAGCCGACTCATTCAACGCATCCACACGCAAGAGACGGTTGACCGTTTGAATCGCATCGGAATACTGGCTTGCATCTTCATATAGTTTGCTTAACTCGAACAATGCATTGACATACGCCTGATGACATTCCTCCCGCGCCGCAAGGATCCAGTCATCGTAAAAGCCGGGCAGCAATTCCCCACGGTAATGCGAAACCGCTTCCTGCAAATATCCGATTCTTTCCGCTTCGGTTTTTGATGTCTTCACAGAAACCAATGCTTTTCTGAACGATCGAATATCCAGAGAAAAATCTGCCTCCGGTCGGACGCGGATGGATTGTGTATCTATTTCCAAAATGGAATCCAACTCCGGCAATGCCTTGCGTAGGTGATGAAGGATGTTACGCAGGTTCGTCCGCGCCTGCTCTTCGGCGCTATCTGCCCAGAAGAGGAAGGATATTTGTTTGCGAGATGGCGATGAGTCAAAGTGAACGAAAAGGTATGAGAGAAAGAGCAGCAACCGCTCCGCATGAAGCGCTTTTACATCCTCCCCCTCTGTGCGTAATTCGAATCCACCGAAAACCTGTGCTTCGAACTTAGGCATTTTGTTTCGCTAACAATTCCTTTGTGCGGGGAAAATCCTTGTAGTAGCCGCGATAACTTTCGGGCAATAAGGCAGCAATGCGGCAGAAGACCTCGTCAATGGACTCTCGCAGCAGTGCATCTCGCTCCGCGCCTTTGGCAGCACGGATATCCGGCGGGTAGTAGATCTCTGCGTCAGTGGAGATGGTCAGTTTCAAGCGTTGAAAGCGTTTCAGACGGGTGATTACATCGGCATCTTCGGTGCCGGTAAGTGCAACAGGAATGATTCCCACCTTTGCCGTGCTGGCAATGTAGATCGCGCCGGGTTCGGCTTTGAGCAGGCTGGCTGTTTTGGAGCGCGTACCTTCGGGGGCTATGATCATCACTGCACCTTTTTTGAGGCGTGAGATGAATTCTTTTATGGCGCTCATATCCGCTTCACCGCGCGTCAGCCAGGTGACGTTAAAGATTTTGCCCGCCATCCTCCCCCACCAATATTTTTTGTATTTATCTGTGAGGGGATGAATGAGGTCGTCGTTATCAAGCACATAATACACGACCAATGAATCTAAACGCCCAAGATGATTGGCAGCCAGCATGTAACCGCCTTCTTTGGGGAGTTTGCTCACATCGCCTCGCACTTCGATATCTGCGATCAACGGCAATATTTTTCTGGAGCAAAAACGCAGAAAAGCGCTCATTTCGTTTCCGCCAATAGTTCTTTCAAACGCGGGTGCTCTGCATAAAATCCGCGGTTATGTTCCGGCAGCATCACAGCGATACGGCACATAATCTCGTCGGTATATTCCTGCAATTTCTCTTCACGATTTTCTTTTGGGAAGGGCGGCAGGGTAAAGGCTTTGCCAGCCACAAGCCGGACGTTCGTCCGTTTGAAGCGTTTCAAGTTTTGAATCACAACCCGGTCTTCGGTGCCTATCAGCGCAACCGGCACGATCGTCCATCCCATCTTCGAGGCTAGATAAGCCACACCGGGTTTGCCCTGCGCCATTTTCTCGTCGCGGGCACGCGTCCCTTCAGGAGCAATGACGAGGGTCTGCCCTTCTTCCATGCGCTTCATCATCTCGCGCATGGCTTTCAGGTCGGGGTTGAAGCGGTCGATGAAAATGGCGTTTAGATGCTTGCCCAGCCAGCGTAAAATGGCGCTCTCCTCCCACTTTTCGGCAACTGGAATGAACAGATTCCAGTTATCAAGTGCATAATAGGCCATGGGCGCATCCAAAAAGCCGAGATGATTAACGGCAATGACAAAACCGCCCTTCTCAGGCAGGTTCTCATACCCGGTTGCCTCTACTTTTGCAACAAGTTTGATAATAACGCGGATGAGCCAGACAATAATACGTTTCATGGCGGCAATTTTACACGGTTTTATTTTTCGGTATAAACAAAAAACGCCCCGTCCAGTAGTGGACGGGGCGTTTCTAATAGACAGGTCAACCCCAAATGTAATCGGAATTGGATTTGTGATGGCTCGACTTTTGCTCGCCGTACGCGTTGAACATTTTCACAAAGACGTCATAATCTGCGGGGGTCATATCCAAAAGCTGGAAGCCGACATTGTAGATCGTCGGGTCAAATGGGTCTTTGTCACACCAGCGTGTGCGGGCTGAAAAGTAAATCACCGGACGGGAAGAGATCTGACCGACTTGATCTATGCAAAGGGACATGTCCATGTTAATGGGAAGCGGCTTGGCGCTTTCCAACTTGAAACCGCCTGTGCTGATGTCGATGATCTGACCAACCAACTGCCCGCTGTTCTTATCCAGTACCCGCATGTAATAAGTAAAATTTTTTCGGGGCAGTTTTCTTTTTTCGGGTGCCATACCGTCCTCCTTCCATAAATCAAAGGTGGAATTATTCTAGTGCAAACCACTGCAAATTTATCCGCGGACTGGTCAGTATCATGAAGTTGTAATAATTATTCCCGCCGCAAGATATGTGTCAGAATAGTTGCACCAGAACCGCCGATATTCTGCGCCATACCTATCATAGCACCATCCACCTGGGTTGCGCCACATTCTCCGCGTAATTGCTGGGCAACTTCCACGATCTGATACATACCCGTAGCCCCCACCGGGTGACCGCGAGCCTTCAAACCGCCTCTTGTACAGACGGGTATCCTGCCTTTGACCCCAATCTGATTCTCAAGCCCAAGCCGCACACCCTGCCCGCGTTCCGCGAAACCAGTCGCTTCGAGCGATAGTGCTGCCATAATGGAGAATGCATCGTGCAGTTCGAAAACATCCACGTCATCGGGCGTTATACCCGCCATTCCATACGCCTGTTTGGAGGATAAATACGCCGCATTCAGGAACATGGGATCTTTGCGGGAGTGGACGGCGATCGTATCGGTTGCGGCAGCAGAGGCTGCCACCACGATCTTCGGCTGGCGCATTACCTTCTCGGCAGGGACGATGATCGCAGCTGCCGCTCCATCCCCCACTGGCGAGGCATCGAGCAGGTTAATGGGGGTTGCCACCATGGATGATCTCTCGAATTTTTCAACATTCACTTTTTCATGCAAACGCGCGTACGGATTGTGAATGGCGTTGGCATGTGCATTGATCGAGAACGGCGCAAAATCCTCATGTTTCCAGCCGAACTCATGCATGTAACGCCGCATCACCATGGCGTTGATGCCCACAAAGGAAACGCCCTGCTCCACTTCGTAATCCGCGTCTGCGGCGGTTGCCAGAGCGGCTGTAACATCCCTGCCTGCTTTGTCAGTCATCTTCTCCACGCCCACCACCATGGCAGATTCGACATCGCCCGAGGCGACCGCCATCAGCGCAGAGCGAAATGCCGCCGCGCCGGAACCACATGCCGCCTCGATCTTGACCGCTTCCTGCTTCCACAACCCGACCCAATCGCTAAAAAAGGTGCCGAGTTGGTTCTGTCCGCTGACCATGGGTGCGAGCATATTGCCCACGTACAAAGCATCGACCTTGTCCATGCCCGCGTCCTGCATGGCGAGGAATGCCGCCTCCCCGCCGATCTCGCGCAGGGATTTATCCCAATGTTCGTCCACTTTAATCTGACCAATTCCAAGAATCGCTACTTTTCTCATAAGTCCTCAGCCTTGATTCTAACGTATTCGCCTATCAAGGACTATCATGTTTTTTGCATTGCACCCTGCCCGATTTCTTGCTATGCTTTGCAGATCAAGGAGAAAATCATGAAAAAAACCGTTTGGCTTCTACCCCTGCTTTTCGCCCTGTTCTTCAGCGCATGTTCACAAAATGAAGGCATCACTTATACGGCTCCCACTCTGGAAGATGACTGGTCCATCAAAATGACGCTTTCCGGCGGAATTGCAGGGGTGATGCAAAATATCGAGGTGCAGTCGGACGGCAGTTATGCCATAACCGATGCCTCTCTGAAAGAGACGAGAAAAGGCAAATTGACAAAGGACGAGCTTTCCAAATTGGACGAAATGATCTCAAGCCTTGAGTTCAACCCGGTGGAGAGTGCATCCACCTGTGCAGATTGTTTCCTTTATCAGATCGAGATCGAAAGCGGCGGGCGCAAGATGATCGTCAAAGCCGATGATATGACGTTGAGCGATTCTGGCATCGGCGAGTTGACCGAGTTCTTGCGCGGTGTCATGGATGCAAATTTGAAATAGTATGGAACGTTCGGAGTGGCTTGAAAAATATTTCGAGAAGGTCGCGGATTCTTCCGAAGAGGGTGCGGCGGCGGTCCGCTTTGTGAGGGAGAATCAGGTTCGGGTGGGGTTGAAGCGGGCGCGGAAAAGCGTGGGAGCGTTTTGGTGGTGGGGAAAAGCCTTTTACTTGAACAAGGTCCACTACACGGAAGAGTCCGCGCTTGAAAATCCACGGGCGGTGACGTTGTTCGTACACGAGGTGCGTCACCTTGAGCAGGGTCCTTTGACGGCGATTTCGATCTTGGGCGAGTTGGATGCGTGGCAGTTGGAATTTCGTTTATATAAAAAACTGACAGGCAGGGCGCTCACTGCAACTCTCGAAGAATTGCTAAGCCTGCCTTTGAGTTCAGATCGCATGGTGTTGAAACGCGCACGCGAATTAATGACAAAACACGCGGGCTTCTGGTATGGCGCATGGATATTGCCGTTGTACCCCATTCACAAAGAAATTGCATATTGGGTTACACGAAAACGACTCGATTAGACAACACCGATGTATGTTTTTTCACAACTCACAAATCTAATAGGATTTTTTAATGCAAACTCGTTCCGGCGGGTATATGATGTGTTCAAGGATAAGAAAGGAGGTTGCGATAGATACACCGCCTGAAATACAAATCAAAGGGAAGGGCGACATGCCATAAAACTGGTCGAAGCCAGGCTTTTGCACCAGACGTTCCCCTAACGATAGGAAGGCTGCTCTAGTCACCTCCTTCCCCGATATAGTTCGTTCGACGGATGGGTAAACTCCCATCCGTCTTTTTTTATGCAGTAGTGAACAATACGGGGATTCCACACAGTTAATTTACCTCAGGGCAAGATATTACAACCCCGCGGATGGGAGGTTCCAGTCACGGGATACATGGAGTGGGGATATAAATCGTCCCTTGTCGCTGAATCGGTGGATGTATGTCGAGGGGAATCCAGTGAACTATATTGATCCGTCGGGGAATGTAACTGAAAAAGAAGGAATACATGCTGACAATATTAATGTACGCTTGCAATTAAAGGGCGTATACATTTATAAAGACTGGGGGGTTATGTACATTGGAAGTGGTCCATTCGGAACAACAAACTGCGGGTGG
>JBAIYF010000444.1:0-8391 GCA_037916115.1 Anaerolineales bacterium | reverse complement strand
CAAGGATCCAATCCAGATAGGTGCGGATGATGCCAACTTCCGGCGCCATCGGCGGCATCTGGTTGAGGCGTTCCACTTCCTTCAACGCCACCTTGCGGACATCATCCGGCAGGGTGGCAGTTTCAATACGTTTCTTCAGATCCACCGCATCGCGGGTGAAGATATCGCCTTCGCCCAGCTCGGTTTGGATCTGCTTCATCTGCTCGCGCAGATAATACTCACGCTGACTCTTGTCCACTTCGTTCTGGACGCGGGTATGAATCTCATCTTCGAGTTCGAGCACATCCACTTCGGCGGCGAGCAGGTTGTTCAACTGCGTGAGGCGTGCTTTGGGTTCAAGGATCATCAACAGGCGCAGTTTGGCTTCGTAGGTGAGCCCCAGCGACGTGGTGATCATATCCGCCAGCCAGCCCGGCTCTGAAATATTCAACGCAAAGACATGCGCTTCTTCGGGGATGGAACGGTCCAACTGCACACAACGCTCGAACTGATTCAACACCGAGCGCATCAATGCTTGGGTTTGTCGGTCTGCGGTCGTCGGCTCATGGATAATCCGCGCACGCACACGGATGTAGGGTTTAAGCCTCAGGAACTCGACAATTTCCACTCGGCGGCGACCCTGCACGAGCGCGGAGTGTGAGCCGTCGGGCATATCCAACAAGCGCCCCACTGCCATCTCCACACCGATGGGCAGAAAATCTTCGGGTCCGGGTTCTTCCACATCGGGGTCGCGCTGGGTCAGCCCGATCACCGTTTGTTCTTTTGTTTGCGCCTCTTCCAACGCCAGCAGAGAAGCCTCACGACCGATAAAAATCGGAGAGACCATGCGTGGAAAAATGACCATATCCCGCAAAGGCAGCACCGCCGCTTCGATCAAACCATCGGCTTTGGGCTCCATATTCGGGATGCGGTACAACTCCTCCGTCCGCTGCGAGAGCGTCAGATCAAAATCATCTTCATTCCAATTCGGTTGACTCATTCAAAATCCTCTGTCATTGCGAGCTTTGCTGCAATGACGCAAACTCTCTCATCACTTCCGCGGTCACGAACATCGAACCAGCGGATAATACAATGCTACCATCTTTCGCGGATAGTTCCAACGCACGCCGCAAAGCATCTTTGACGGGAACCACCGCTTCCCACTCCGCCCCAGCCTGATCGGCAAGACCCGCAATATGCTCCACACTGAGAGCGCGCGGATGATCGGCTCGCGTGATAATGATCTTTTGGATTTTCGCTTTCATCTCCGCGAACATTCCAGGAATATTCTTATCTTCCGACGCGCCGAAGATAAGATAGACCTTCCTGCCGGGGAAATATTCTTCGAGCGTCTCACGCAACTTCTCGAACGAATCCTGGTTATGCGCCGAGTCAAAAATGACCGGCGGTTCGACCCTTGCCACCTCGAAGCGGGCGCGCCATTGTACCTGAGAAAAGCCGGTTTTTATCTGCTCATCCGTGATCGGGATTCCGCTTGTTTTCAGAGCCGCATACGCTGTAGCTGCATTCTCGATTTGATGTTTCCCAAGCAACGGAATATGAAGTTCAATGATAGATGATGGACCATCGACCATAGACCTGCCATCGTCTGTCGTCCATCGTCTGTCGTCTATTGCCAACCATTGCCCCTTCAAAGACGTCCCTTGCATTTCAAACCCTACATCCCGTCCCACAAGAGTTATATCAGAATTTCGCTCACTGGCTACGCGCAGCAAAACTGCGAGTGCTTCTTCTTTCTGTGGGGAAGACACCACCGGTACACCCGGCTTGATGATGCCCGCCTTCTCCCCTGCGATGAGTGTGAGGGTATTGCCCAGCACCGCCATGTGGTCATACGAAAGCGATGTGATGACTGACACCTTGGGCGTGACCACATTGGTTGCATCCAGCCGCCCGCCCAAACCGACCTCGATCACGGCAGCCGTCGCGCCGTATTTGGCAAATGCCATGAAGCCTAAAGCAGTGGTGATCTCAAACGTGGTCAGTTTTTCGATTTTCGCTACGTGCGGTTTGATCTCATCCACCAACTCGACCAACTGCTCATGCGAGATCGGCTGACCGTTGATCTGAATCCGCTCGGTGTAGTCCAGCAAATGCGGAGACGTGTACAAACCGGTCTTGTACCCTGCCGCCATCAACCCCGCCGCACACAACGCGGACGTGGATCCCTTCCCTTTCGTGCCCGCCACATGGATGATGGGGTACTTCGTCTGCGGGTTGCCGAGTGACTCCATCAGCGCGAACATGCGGTTCAGGTTGAAGTCCGCCTTCGCTAATTCGGAGGAATGTTTGAGGCTATAATCCACGAAGGAATACAGGTAATCTAACGCTTGGTTGTATCGGGTTTCTGTGTCCATATTAAAGATTGTAAATCGCAAATCGTAAATCGTAAACTCGTACTGAGCCTGTCGAAGTATCAAAAGAAATCCCCATGCTTGCCACTCTCACTATTCACCTACGCCTCCCCCTCTGCACTTCCCTCAAAGACAAGCGCGGACAGATCAAGCCGCTTATGTCGCGTTTGCATCGCGAGTTCAATATTTCTGTGGCAGAGATGGATTTGCACGACAAATGGGACGAAGCCGTCATCGTCTGCGCAATGGTGGGAAATGACCACGTGTTTCTACAGTCCGCGCTGCAAACTGTGGAAAAATGGGTCGAAGCCAATTGGTCTGATGGCGATGTTTGGGATAGTAAGATGGAGATGGTTTGATGTCATTGCGAGGGCAAAATCCGAAGCAATCTCCTAATTCGTTGCAGATTGCTTCGTCGCCTATCGGCTCCTCGCAATGACGTAGAAACGGAGAACAAAATGGACTTACACCTCAAAGACAAAATTGCGCTTGTCACCGCCTCATCAAAAGGATTAGGCTATGCCACAGCCTTGCAACTGGCGCGTGAAGGCTGCAAGGTCGCTATCAATGGGCGGGATGAAACAACAATAAAAAAAGCCGCTGAACAGATGCAAAAAGAAACGGGGACGCAGGTCATCGGATTGGCTGGAGATGCCAGCCTGCCCGATGTACCCGCAAAACTGGTTCAACAAACGGTGGATACTTTTGGCGGGCTGGATATTCTCATCACCAATACCGGCGGACCCAAGCCCGGCAGCATTGATTCGCTGGATGAAGCCGCCTGGCAAAAAGGCATTGACCTCTGCCTGATGGCACATGTGCGTCTGATAAAATCAGCGCTTCCGCACCTGCGGAAATCGAAGGCGGCGAGCATTCTCACAGTCACCTCGCTGACGGTGAAACAGCCGCTGCCCAACCTGCTGATCTCGAACAGCGTCCGCACGGCGACGATTGGCTTGACCAAGTCACTTGCCATCGAACTCGGCGCGGAAGGCATTCGCGTCAACTCCATCATTCCCGGCTGGACGGAAACGGAACGAGTCACAGAGTTGATGAAAGACCGGGCAAGCAAGAACCAGACCTCGGTCGAGGAAGAGGCGCAGCGGCAGGCGGTGGAGATTCCGCTTGGGAGGATGGGCCAGCCCGCAGAGTTTGCCAATGCTGCGGTATTTTTGGTCAGCCCTGCCGCTTCCTACATCACAGGGACAATGTTAAATGTGGACGGCAGTTTTATCAAAGGAATTTTTTAGATCATTGGAGTGTGAATGAAAAATCAAGCAACAAAAATCTGCCTGAACTGCAAGCATATTGAGGGGAAAATCTCTTTAATGGAATTAACAAAAAATGAATAAGTTATCTCCGCTTGCACGCAACTCGCTGGTGGTTGCGTTTCTCTTCTTGATCAACAAAGTGCTCGCATTCGCCGAGACGGTCATTGTCTCGCGTACGTACTCAGACCAGGTCGGGATTCTGGATACGTTCAATGCGGCAAACAACCTGCCCGACCTTTTGTTCGCGCTCATTTCGGGCGGCGCGCTGGCAATGGCATTCATCCCGTTATTGACGGAATACCTCACTACCAAAGACCGCGCCGTCGCATGGGACTTGTTCTCGCGCGTGGCGAACTTTGGCTTTGTGGTAACGGGCATTTTCGCGTTGATCGTTGCAATCTTCGCCCAACAGATCGTGGATGCCGAGATCGGCATTGCGCCAGGGTTCAGCCAGGAACAGCGCACCCTGCTTGCCGAGTTGATGCGCCTGAACCTGATCGGCACGATGATCTTTTCCATCAGCGGTTTGGTGATGGCGTCGCTTCAGGCAAACCAGCATTTCGTTGTGCCTGCCATTGCTCCAAGCCTTTACAACGTGGGGCAGATCTTTGGCGCGGTGGTGTTGGTGCCCATCTTTGGTGTTCAGGGATTGGTTTATGGTGTCATCATTGGTGCCATGATGCATTTGCTGGTGCAGGTGCCAATGCTTTTCAAGTTCGGCTTCCGCTGGACGCCCGCTCTGGATATCCGCCATACAGGTTTAATCGAAGCGGTCAAATTGATGGCGCCGCGCCTGTTCACGATGGCGGGCATTCAACTGATCTTCATTGCTCGTGACAACCTCGCCTCACGGCTGGACCAGGTCGGTGCGGTTACTTCTTTGACCTATGGCTGGCTGATCATGCAAGTGCCGGAAACCGTGCTTGGAACCGCCCTTGCTACTGCCCTGCTCCCCACGCTTTCAGAACTCGCCGCAAAACAGGACTGGAAGGAGTTCGGCGCCACCGTGGAACGTTCCCTGCGGATTCTGATCGCACTGACCCTGCCAATTGCCGCAGTCATTGGGGCTGGCATCAATCCGTTGGTACGCGTCGTCTTCGGCTTTGATGAATCCGTATCCACCCTCTTGACGTGGACCTCCCGCGCCTACCTTGCCACACTGACGGGGTACGTGATCCACGAAGTGGCGGTGCGCGCCTTTTACGCCCGCAAAGAGCCGATGGTGCCGTTCTATGCCGTGCTGCTGCGCTTCATCTTGTTCATTGGCGTAGGCATCATTGGCATCAATATGTTTCCTGAAATCGGGGCACCGATCATTGCTTTTGCAGAGATCGCCCTCCTGATCGAAGCCGTCATCCTGCTGGCTGTACTTTCGCGCCGCACCCATGAACCGCTCAAAACCGAAAGCGCCATATTCAAAGGACTCATCGCCGCAGTCGTAGGCGGGGTGGTGACGTATCTCATTGCGCTCTACCTGCCAGGCGGAGCCGCGGTCACTGCGCTGATCGGCATGATCGTTGGCGGGCTTATTGCGCTGGCGATCGTTTGGTCTGAGGCGAAGATTTTGCTGAAGTTGTAGGCGCTAAGCCGCACATAAGAGAAAAATCCGTTCCATCAAAAGAATGTATAATCACGCCCATGTCTGAAGAATTAGATTCCACACAACCAAATGAAGCTGCTGATCTCGACAGCACAAAAAAAATAAAAGCCTACAAGTCCGGTAGTGAGTCAAACGACCTGGACGGCACGAAAAAAGTAAAAGCCTACAAGGCGGATGATACCCAGCCGCGTAAACCTGTTCAACTACAGGAACAGGAAGACCCGCAGCCCGTCAACGAAGAGCCGAAACCGGAGAAGAAACCCTCACGCTGGCGCTCGATCCTGACCGGTGTTCTCGGTTTCATCCTATTGATCGGTCTGGGCGGGTTTGGCGGATACAACAGCGCCCTTTCTGCCCGCAAAAGTGCCGCGCAATCCATCATGACCACCCAGCTTACAGAACAGTTTTCGTTTGCCCTGGTCGATATCCAATTTGGGCGTTACGAGAATGCCCGCCAGCGTCTGGAATACATCATCGAGCGAGACCCGAACTTCCCAGGCGCGCGTGAAAAGCTGACCGAAGTGCTGGTGTTGAGCAACATTCCCACCCCCACCGCTGCTCCCACCGCCACGGCCACCCCTGATGTTAGCGGCGTGGAAAATGCCTTTGCCCGCGCACAGGAACTTATCCGCGCACAGGATTGGAATGGCGCACTAACG
The DNA here is from genome assembly GCA_037916115.1 of Anaerolineales bacterium. Lineage (GTDB taxonomy): Bacteria > Chloroflexota > Anaerolineae > Anaerolineales > Villigracilaceae > Villigracilis. Next base: position 2,507 of record JBAIYF010000444.1, on the reverse strand, counting down.
GCGCTGGACACCGTCCGTAAACTGGACCCGGGTTATAAGACCGCCCAAGTGGACGGCATGTACTACTTCGCCCTGCGTAATCAGGGCTACAACCTGATCACCAATGAAGGCAATCTCGAAGGTGGCATTTACTATTTGACCCTTGCTGAACGATTCGGTCCGCTCGACAACAACGCCCGCGGAATCCGCGATGCTGCCCGCACCTACATGGTTGGCGCAAGTTTCTGGGAACTGGACTGGGAACAAGCTGCAAATACGTTCGAACAGGTTGCCATTGGCTGGCCCTCCCTTTGGGATGGAACCATGACAGCCGGACAACGGTATTACACTGCATCGCTCCGCTTTGCGGAAGAACTGTACACCAATGGCGCTTATTGTGAAGCCTACGACCAATATGCCAAGGCAGCCTCTCTCGGCGCACTGGATGATAAGTCCGCAGCAAACCAGCAGGAAGCATTCAACATCTGCAACCCTGCGCCAGAAGCCCCAGCCGAATCGCCAACTGCGGCACCCTAGTTTTTACACATCATGGATACACCTTCAACCCCTGTTCTGGCGGTCATTTACTGGCTGCACATGCTGGCAACAGTGACATGGATCGGGAGTCTCGCCTCCATCAACCTGCTCTTTCTACCCGCCTCCACACGGACCTTGAACCTGCCCGACCAACTCAGCCTGATCACCGCCCTGCAAAAGCGCCTCGAGCCGCTGGCATGGTTCTGCATGGGCATCCTAGTGGTGACAGGTCTCTTTCAAATGAGTACCAGCGAGCACTATAACGGATTCCTATCCATCAGCACCCAATGGTCGCTGTCAATCCTTATCAAGCACGGGTTCGCTGTTATCATGGTCGTCGTCAGCGCCATCCAAACCTGGGAAGTTCTGCCCGCAATACAACGCACCTTGCTGAAACGAGACAAGGTCAGCGAAGCCGAACTCGCCAGCCTGCAAAAGAAGGAAAAACTTCTGCTGCGGATCAACCTACTGCTCTCGGTTCTGATATTGGGCGCCACCGCCTTCGCAAGAGTGGCATAAGAATCAAAACTCGGAAGTCGTAACGACTTCCGAGTTTTTTGTTTATAACGAAATCAGATTTGGTTGTTCCGCCAGAACGCCGGTCAGGTCGTAGGCGAAAGCGCCTGTGATCCTCGCGCGGACGATATCCCCCACCTGCGCCTTCCCTTCGATGACTACATAGCCGTCCACTTCGGGCGCATCACGATAGGAACGTCCCACCGAAATACCATTGTCGAACCCTTCCACCAGCACATCCAGAGTCTTGCCGACGTAGGATTGATTAACTTGCAGAGAAATATTCTGCTGGAGTTCCATCAACTTTTCGTAGCGTTCCTGCTTCACCTCGGCAGGGACGGGGTCGCCCAACGGCGCGGATGTAGTACCCGGCTCGAAGGAAAATTGAAACGCCCCGGCACGGTCGAAGCGGGTTTCCTTCACAAAATCGTACAACGCCTGATATTCCTCTTCTGTCTCACCCGGGTAGCCAACAATGAACGTGGTGCGAATGGCAAGGTCGGGAATGGTAGCGCGCATTTTAGCAAGGGTCTTGTGCACCCAATCCATATTGGAGGGGCGCTTCATACGATACAAGGTTTTGGGATGCGCGTGCTGCAACGGAATATCGAGATAAGGCAAAACCTGCTTGCGGGTCGCCATCACTTCAATGAACCTGTCCGTTACATAACCGGGATATGAATACATCACACGGATCCAGTCCATATCCGGGACGGAGTCGGTCAGATTCTCCAGAAGAACCGCCAGCCCATCTTTCATCCCGAGGTCGTGACCATAATCAGTGGAGTCCTGCGCAATGAGAATCAATTCACGCACGCCGTTATCACGTAAAACCCGTGCTTCATTGACGATGGACTCGATCGGGCGTGATACCGCCGTGCCCTTGATCAGTGGAATGGCACAAAACGCACACGGACGGCGGCAGCCATCGGCGATCTTCAGATACGCACTGGGTCCGGTCACACTGACGCGCATCGCACCGTGCTCATCCGAACCGACCACAGGTGCATCTGGCAAGTGATAGACAGGTTCGGGGCGCTTTCCCTTGCGGGCATCGGTCACCACTTGCACAATGTCCATCCAGCGGCGAGTACCGAGAATACCGTCAATGCCGGGGATGCGCTTCGCCACTTCCACACCATAGCGCTGGGTCAGGCATCCAGCCGCAATAAGCACCTGATTCTTCTTCTTGCTTTGGGCGAGTTCACCCAACACCTTGTACGATTCATCCTTGGCAGGACCAATAAAACCGCAGGTATTGACGATCAATACCGAAGCCTTGGCAGGGTCCTCCACAGCGTTATATCCTTCGCCGAGAAGTAACTGCGCCATCGAATCCGAATCGACTGTATTTTTGGAACAACCCAATGAAACCAAATGAAAAGTATTTTTAGACACGTTATATTTCCTCTACTATCTGAAACTATTGACCCGACGGTGTGAACGTGGGTGTAACTGTCGGCGTAGATGTGGGC
>JBAIYF010000443.1:0-3945 GCA_037916115.1 Anaerolineales bacterium | reverse complement strand
CCCATGGATTCCAGTGCAATTTTCATAGCCTTGCGATAGGTCTTTTCGCTAAACCCAAAACCAAGTTCGTTATGGACGTCGTAAAAGACTTTTATGATTTTCTCGCTCAACTCCGAATGTTTACCTTGAAATGTCGGTTTTTGACCTGAGCCGAACTTGTGCATGGGTATAACTCCAAAATTTACCAAACCCAAAAGAAAATCCGTCTTACTCCGTGTAATCCGTCAAATCCGTGTCCAGATTTTTTTAATTTCTCAATGGTTTGCCCGATTGCAAGATCGACCACATTCTCGCTTGTGTCTTCTCTTCACCGCACAGCGACAGGAAGGCTTCGCGCTCAAGGTCGAGGATGTACTGCTCGCTCACCCAGGTCGGCTTGGTGATATCGCCGCCAGCGATGATGTGCGCCAGTTTGGTGGCGATATGCGAGTCGTATTCAGTGATGTAGTGACCTTCTTTGAACGCCCAGGCGCCGATCTTCATGGCACCGAACATGTCACGCCCGGCAGCATAGATCAATTCAGGTGTGGGCGGTCTGTAACCCGCATTGACCATATGCAGCACTTCTTTCTTTGCTTCGGTGAGCAGATGGTCGCGGTTGGTCACAATGCGGTCTTGCGGACCGAGAATGCCCATGCCGCGCGCTTCTTCTGCCGAGGTGGCAACTTTCGCTTGACCAATTTGCAGAAAAGCCTTTTGAATGAACGGGAATGGCTCGGCATCGGGAACTTTCACCGCAGGATTAATGATGCGGCGCATGTATTCTTTTGTACCCGCGCCCGCAGGGATGACGCCCGCGCCAAGCTCCACCAAACCAATATAGGTTTCAGAAGCCGCCACTACACGCGAGGCATGCATGGTCACTTCGCATCCGCCGCCAAGTGCCAGCCCAGCAGGAGCGACGACCACAGGCTTCGGTGAGTAACGCATGCGCATGTTCATATTTTGAAGGCGGCGGATGGCATCATCGAGTTGATCCCACATGCCTTGCTGCGCCGCAACCACGACCATGAACAAGTTCGCGCCCGCGCTGAAGTTATCTGCTTCACTGCCGACTACCAACCCGTCGAAATCGGTTTCGAGTTTATCCAACGCTTCAGAGGTGATCGCAAAAATATCATCGTCGAGCGCGTTCATCTTGGTGTGGAATTCCACCAAGCCCACGCCGTCGCCAATGTCAAACAAGGTCGCGCCTGCGTTCTTGCTCACTTCTTTCTTCGTGCCGCGCAAATCCTTCAGGAACACAAATCCTTCGGGCTGCTTGAACTTCACATACTTGCCCTTGGCAACGTCATACGCGCCAACTTTATTGCTACCCTTATATTGATAGAAGGTCTCACAACCATTCTTCAACATCTCGTCCACCCACTTAGCGGCGGGGTAACCTTCCGCCTTCATGCGTTTGATCGTTTCTTTCACACCAAGCATGTCCCAGATCTCGAACGGACCTGCTTCGTGCATAAAGCCCCAGCGGACCGCATCATCGATCGGCTTGGCGGTGTCTGCCACTTCGGGGATGATGGATGAAACGTATTGGAAACTTTGATACGTGAGCGCCTTGACGAGTTTGGCAGCCTTGTCAGCCGAAGGCGCCTCAAGCATGACCTTGAGCCTGTCACCCAAACCCTCGACATCTTTCGCCGCCTTGACCGAGTCGAAGCGCGGCTTACCAGCAGGGACATGTTCCAGCGTGTTCAAGTCGAGAGAGTAGAACTGCTTCTTCCCCTCCGCATCACGGACTTCCTTATAGAAACCGACTTTGGTTTTGTTGCCGAGCCACTTGCGCTCCATCAACGTATCCATCAGTTTCTGCGGCTTTTCGGCAGCGAGATATTTCTGCCCGAGTTTGTCATGCGGGATCAAGGGCGCAAGATTCTTGCCCACGTGATGCCACACATCCACACCGACCAGATCGATCAGCCTGAACGTGGCTGTTTTTGGGCGACCCATCAAAGGTCCAGTAAGAGCGTCCACTTCATCCACGGTGTATTCATTGTTGAGGATGAAGTCCATTGCAAACGCGCCCGTGCCGAACGCCACACGATTGCCGATGAAGTTGGGCGTGTCTTTGCACAACACAATGCCTTTGCCCAAACGATACTCGCCAAAGTGCGAAATGAATTCGACCACTTCCTTCGAGGTATCAGGCGTGGGGATGATTTCCAAAAGTTTCAAATAGCGCGGCGGGTTGAAGAAGTGTGTGCCGAGGAAGTGCTTCTTGAATTCCTTCGAGCGACCTTCCGCAATCGAAGCGACCGGAATGCCCGAAGTGTTGGTCGAAACGATAGCATTCGGCTTGCGGACCTCGTCAATGCGCGCCATCAAGTCCTGCTTGATCTTCAGGTTCTCGATGATGGCTTCGCAGACCCAATCTGCTTCGGCGACGGCGCCAAAATCATCTTCGAGATTACCGAGCGTGACCAGGGTCTTCAACTCGTCGCCCATCAAATTGGCGGGGCGGGCTTTGATACAGCGGTCCCAGCCTTCTTTGACGATCTTGTTCTTATCGGGCGAGTCTTTTGCAACAATATCGAGCAAGGTGACCGGCACGCCGATATTCGCCAAATGCGCGGCGATCGCGGCGCCCATCGTCCCCGACCCGATGACAACTGCTTTGTGGATGTTGTATTTCATAGGTTCTCCTTGTTGGTATATTGGGAATCGGTAAATTGGTGCATTGGTTTCAAGCCAATTCCCAATCTACCAATTTACCAACCTACCGCAACTCCGCTCCCGTATAACCCAATATCTGCCGCGCCACCACGAGACGATTGATCTGACCCGTCCCCTCATAGATATCAGTGATCTTCGCGTCACGGAACCATTTCTCGAGCAGGAACTCGCGGCTATACCCGAGCGGACCCATGATCTCGACAGCTTTCTGCGTGATCTTGGTGACGATATCACCTGCGCGAACTTTGCTCATGGACGACTCGAGCGCATTGGGTTTCTTATTATCCGCCATCCACACGGCTTTCAAAGTAAGCAGCCAGGCAGAACGCAATTGGATTTCCATGTCGATCACATCTTTTTCAATGGAGGTCAGCTTGGTGCGCGGCAAACCGTAGCGGATCTTCACCCCGTTCTCTTCCAGTTTCTCTTTGAGGAATTCGAGCGCGGCTCTCGCTACACCGATACCGGATGCCGCCACGAGCGGACGAGTCGCATCGAAGGTTGCCATCGCGCCTTTGAAACCCGTTGTGGTCTTTTCCACTGTGGGATTGCCCAACACGTTCTCAAAAGGCACACGCGCATCGACGAGGGAAATGGCAGCCGTATCACTCGCGCGGATGCCCATCTTCTTTTCAAGCTTGACGACTTTCACGCCGGGAGTGCCTGACTCGACAACAAAGGCACGCATCCCCGCACGCCCCGCAGATGGGTCAATGCTTGCCCAGACCACAATAAAGCCTTTGCCGAGTTTTTCGTACTCATTGAAAGACTTGTCACCCGCGGTTACGAAAATCTTCTCGCCGTTGATGACCCATTCATTGGTCTTTTCATCAAGAACCGCACGCGCGCGAATTGCAGAAGTATCTGAACCTGCGCCAGGTTCGGTCATGCACATGGCGGCATAGGTCGGTTTATCGCTGTTAAATCTTTCGAGGAATTTGGCTTTTTGCTCGGGAGTGCCTGCCGCCGCCACCGCCGCCGCACCCAAACCGCCGCCGGGGGTAATGAGGTAGTAGCCCACATCGCCCCAAGCCAGCATTTCAATTTGGGAAGCAAGTTTTTGGTAACCAATTGGCGGGCGTTTTTCATCCCCTTCTTTGGGTTTCGGTTCAGTAATAGTCAAGCCGCCACCGCCACCCATCGAGCGCATGGCAGTGTGCATAAATTCAACGTAATCCCACGGGATGGCATGTTCGTTCTCGTCCATTTCACGCGAGGTGCTGCGCATCATATTTTCTGCGACAGTCTTCAACATCGCGTTCATTTGGACAA
>JBAIYF010000442.1:0-1747 GCA_037916115.1 Anaerolineales bacterium | reverse complement strand
TAATAGCGCAAATCAAGAAAGAAAATATGTTTCTCAGGGATCAATGGTTGCCCGGTCAATCCTCGCATGTAAGCGTCCCAAGACCGCTCGCCATAGAGGTAAAAAGACGGCTCATCCCAAGTCTGCCCATACTGATTACCCACAAGGAAAGCTATCGTCAAATTAAGCGTAATCAATACAATTAACAAATGCCAGGATTTGATATTTTGTAAAAACTTTACTTTATCCATTATTTATCTCATCAATTCAAAACTACTTGATTCTTCCTTTTACAATTCCACCACTCATGTCTTCCAGCATCACATCATCCACCTCATTCCAGCGCGGAGAAGGCGCTGTTGCTGATACACGTAGGTAGTTTCCTGTCCAGCCTTCCATGCGCCAGCCGTATTCGCCATATTCGGTGGTGGATTCCCATAACACAGACATCGTCTGACCGACGAATTTTTCACGATAGGATTTTGCCGTCTCTTCAATCGCTTCCTGCAAAATGCGGTTGCGCCTCTTTCTCACCTCAGGCTTGACCTGCCCCTTCATCCTTGCCGCCCCCGTACCGGGACGCGGCGAATACGAAAAGACATGCCCGCCTGCAAATTGCATCTCACGGACAAAATCCAGCGTCTCGGCAAATTCTTCATCCGTCTCACCGGGAAAACCGGCAATGATATCGGTGGTGATGGCAGCATTCGGTGTGACGGCACGTGCTGCACGCACAAGTTCGCGAAACGATTGCGTTGTGGTCTTGCGCAGCATCCGCTTGAGGGTAGAGTCACTGCCAGATTGGAGAGGCAGGTGAAGGTGAGGCATGAGGCGCTCATCAGTCCAGAGCGAGAAGAAATCCGCGTCCAGATCCCACGGTTCGAGAGAAGATAATCTCAACCGCTTCACATCTGTTTCACGCAAAATGGCTTTGACCAGATCTCGCAAATGAAGACCCACATCGAGCTTCGTCGAAATATCTTGCCCCCATGATCCAAGGTGGACGCCCGTAAGAACGATCTCTTTTGAATCACCAGCCAATGCAGAGTTGATATCGTTGATCACATCTGCCAGCGGACGGGAGCGCCCTTCGCCGCGCGCAATGGTGGTGACACAGAATGTGCATTTATTATCGCAGCCGTCTTGAACTTTGATGAAGGCGCGGGTACGGCGATGCAAGCCGGGGATGGGAATACGGTCTATGGGTTCGAGGTCGAAGGTTGAAGGTTCAAGGTTGAGAACTTGTGGAACAAGCAGGTCTTTTTTATCGTTCGTAACGACATGCCGGACATTCGGCAGTTCTGCCGCATCCTTCGGTTGAATGGACGTCCAACAGCCTGTGGCAACAATTTCCTCCACCCCTGCGCGTGCAATATTACGGATCTTCCCACGCGAGTCTGATGCAGCTTGGGTAGTCACAGCACACGTGTTGACCACCGCCATATCGGCGTGTTCTGCTGACGCAACGATCTCATGCCCCGCTGCACGAAACTGACGGGACATACTTTCGATCTCCGCCTGATTCAAGCGGCAGCCTATGGTATCAAGAAATATTTTCATTGTTGGTAATTGGCAATGACTATTTACAAATTACCTTTACGGTTGCAATACCACAAAATTATCAAAGAGCACATCCACACCTGTTTCATTGAATGTACCAGCCAGAACGCCAACGTCACCCGAAGTCAGAGTGGCGTCTTGCGCCTGTGCCACCTGAAATCCATTGATAAAAAAGGTCAACGTATTTCCAGCACAATCTGCGCGCAGG
>JBAIYF010000441.1:0-9959 GCA_037916115.1 Anaerolineales bacterium | reverse complement strand
CATAGACTCACAGCCTGCTTTACGCAGGCCTTTTACAGCCTCTTCCACCAGTCGCCTGCCTATCCCTGATTTATGAGCGGACTGCAAAATATAAATGGCGAACAACTCTCCATCAAACCCAAGTTCTGCATCTCGAGCCATGCCAAAATTTGAAAAACCTACAATCTGTCCGTCTATGATTGCAACAAAGGCGGAGTGATACATATTCCCCTCGTCAGAAAGCATATTCAACCACTGCTCCGTCCGCCGCTGAACGGAGAGATTGCGCAAAAAATCATCTGGGACAATATGGCGGTACGCCTCCCGCCATGCCGCCACATGAACGGCAGCGATGGCAGCAGCATCGTCGACAGTCGCTTTACGAATGGCGATCATCAGCAGTTACGAAAGGCGGCTTTTGCACGCCATTCCCGCTGAAGCAGACCGTAGTAATACTCACTGGTGTATTCCCTATTGATCAAAAGACTCTCAACAAAATGCGCTTCACGCCGAAAGCCGAGTTTTTCCAATGTTTTCCATGATCCAATATTTTCCGTGTCACAATCAGCAACAACACGGTGCATATCCACATCTTCGAAGAGATAATCCAAAAGTGCCGTCATGGCTTCGGTGGCGTATCCCTTCTTTTGGTGGGCAGAAGCAATGGTGAAACCGACTGTGGCTTGACGAGCGTCATCCACTTTGACTCCGAATGCAACATCACCGATCATCGCGCCAGTCTCTTTGAGTTCGAGCGCCAATTGCAGCCAGTCGCCCTGCTTGGGTGCGTGGACATCCTGCATTTCACGGATGAACGCTTCGGCTTTTTCACGGGTATACGGCAAAGACCAACTTTGGTATTTTGCTACTTCGGGGTCGTTGCGATAGGCGAGAAAAGCTTCCAGATCAGATGCATTGAAATTTCGAATAAGAAGACGTTGGGTGTGTAAGTACATATTTTTTATTCAGGAGATTGCTTCGTCGGGCTATTGCCCTACTCGCAATGACAGAATTATTCGCCCGGCTTGGGGATGTAATCGCCCTCGACCCATTCCTGCCCGTTGGGTCCAACTTCTTTTTTCCAGACCGGAACAATTTCCTTGAGGCGATCAATACCGTAACGAGCAGCATCGAAGACACCCGTATCGCGATGAGCGGCGGTGCAAGCAATGAGCACGGTTGGGGTTTTCGGGTACAACTTGCCAATCCGTTGAACAATGGCAATGCCTTCCACCACCGGCCACTTTTCGCGGATCTCTTCAGCAACCTGTTTCATTTTGGCTTCAGCCATAGGGATATAAGACTCGTATTCGAGATATTCTGTCTCATGCGCATCACCACGCGTTGTGATTCCGCGTACCATGCCGGTGAAAATTGCCGCCGCGCCCGTTGATGTGAGCGTGATTTTGGCAAGCAGATCGTTCAAGTCAATTTCGGATTCGGTAATGGAGTAGATGGTTGGAAAATCAGTCATGGGAAATTGGCAATCAGCCGCCAGAAACGGGCGGAAAAAGGGCGATCTCTGCATTCGGCGGGACGACGGCTTCATCAAACGCATACTCACGGTTGATTGTAATGAGCACCGATTTCATGGACTCTTGCAAGTTGGGATAGTCTGTGCCCAGTTTTTGCTTTAGCTGCAAAATAGTCATCTCGGCGGGAATTTCCAGGTCCAGAGATTTCATACCGGCGCGGTCGCGAATTGTGGCAAAAAATAAAAGTTTGATACGGTTCATGGTTCCTTTGGGTTACGGGTTTAAGGCTGCAGGTTGAAGGTCTTAAATCCAGATATCGTTTGGTGCAGTCAGGGTGGAGTCTATTGCATCCCCTGTGTTGACCAGACCAGCCGGTTCGACAAGTAAAACGTGTACTTCCTGGGCGGCAACAGGTTTGTGTTCCACTCCCTTGGGTACAACGAACATCTCGCCTTCACTTAACGTCACTTTTCCGTCGCGGAAGTGGATCTCAAATGAGCCTTTGACAACGATAAAGACTTCATCCGTATCGGCATGACTATGCCAGACGAATTCACCCTGAGCTTTGACCAGTTTGAAATGATAATCATTCATCTGGGCAATGATCCTGGGCGACCAGTGCTCGCTGAATTTTGACAACTTCTCACTAAAGTTTACAGTTTCATATTTCATTCAATTTACCAATCTACTACTTCCAACTCACTCATTCACTATATCGCCGCTCATACCGCCATGCTTTTCAATGAGACGAATATTCTGTATCCGCATGGTCTTTTCGGCGGCTTTTGCCATATCGTAAATGGTCAGCGCAGCAATGGAGACAGCGGTGAGAGCTTCCATTTCCACACCGGTTTTGCCGGTCACTTTGGCGGTGGCAGTGATGACAACACCAGGGAGCGAGTCATCCAACGTAAGGTCAACATCCACTTTGGAGAGAGGGAGAGGATGACATAACGGGATCAGGTCCGAGGTCCGCTTTGAGGCGGTGATGCCGGCAATTTGCGCCACGGTAAGCACATCGCCCTTCTTTATCTGCCCGGCACGGATCAATTCCAATGTCTCTTTTTTCATGTGGATTTCGCCGCGGGCAATGGCAATGCGGGTCGAGTCGGGCTTATCGCTGACATCCACCATCTTTGCGTGACCATGTTCATCGAGATGAGTTAGCTTGGACATGGGGCAGATTATAACCGCTTCGTTTTCCGCCATTGTCTGCACAGTGCATGGGGATGCGATATAATTCGCGGGCTTATGGATGGATTTCTCGGCAATCAACTCGGCGCGTACAAGGTTCAGATCCCTGTTTACGAGGGTCCGCTTGACCTTTTGTTGAATCTCATCGAACGCGCTGAACTGGATATTACGACGGTCTCGCTGGCTTCGGTGACAGACCAGTATCTTGCGCACCTTCAAAGCGCGGAACAACAGAAGCCGGAAGAGATATCCTCTTTTCTGGTCATTGCGGCAAAACTGGTTCAGATCAAATCAGAAGCGCTGTTGCCGCGCCCGCCCGAGCGCGAACCCGGGGAAGAAGACCCCGGCGTGGCACTTGTGGAGCAGTTGAAGTTATACAAACGTTACAAGGAAATCGCAGTGTGGATGGAAGAACGACAGACACAGAACCTGCGGACGTTCCTGCGCGTTGCGCCGCCTCCCAAAGTGGAACCGAAACTTGATCTTTCCAACCTGACCTTGGAGAAGCTGTTGGCAGCCGCTGAGTCGGCGTTTGCCAAGGGCAAGGAAAAAAAGCCGCTCACAACGGTCATTTCCGCACCAAAGGTGACCATCCGTGAGAAGATCGATTACATCACGAAAACCTTGAAGAACATCCAGCGTATGACCTTCAGCGGACTCATCACCGACAAAGCCACCCGTGTGGAAATTGTGGTAACTTTCCTTGCGCTGCTGGAATTGGTCAAGCGTTACCGCGTGACCGCCAAACAAGATGTGTTGTTTGGCGACATTGAGTTCGAGCGCAGCGAAGATTGGAAAGACGACGAAGAGATCGAAATCGAGTTTGAATAGGTATAGTGCAAGATAATAATTGGCAGTCAATGTGGACGGACGAGAAAAACGCTCGTCCGTTTTTTTTTATTTACCAATCCCCAATCTTTCCCATAGAACTTTAGGTTCCATGTGCTACAATCCAAACAATCTCAGGGAGTTGCCATGCCCACTATTAGACGTCTGGTACCGAACTTCATCATCGACAAATATAAGAACAACGAACTGCGCGGAACATTTCAAAGCGCCGCCATTTTTGTAGACCTTTCCGGCTTCTCCAAAATGACCGATGCCCTCTCCGCCCACGGTCAGCGCGGAGCCGAGGCACTGGCAGACCTGATGCGCATCATCTTTGAGCCGCTGGTCAATGCTGTGTATGCCCATGGCGGCTTCGTCATAGGTTATGCCGGTGACGCATTCAACGCCGTTTTCCCTGAAGACCCCCAAAACACCAAACTTGAAACCCAACATTGCCTTGCTGCGCTCGTTGCCATGCAAGAACATATGCGTGCATATCCGCTGGTCGAAACCCCGTTTGGCAGTTTCCCTATCTCAGTCAAAACAGGCATGGGGTTTGGTGAAACACGCTGGCAAATGTTCAAATCTGAAACTGGCTTGCATCTCTCTTACTGGCTGCGTGGCGACAGTCTCAATCGCGCCGTCCATGCTGAAGAGCAAGCCCGCTCAGGCGATATCATCATCGACCCCGTTGCACACGAACGTATTCAGGACATGGTGGAAGTAACCACCATGGAAGCGGGCGTCCGCATTATAAAGATACTCTCCGAACTGCCCACTCCCGCCTCAATCACTGAACCGGAGCCTGATACCGCTCCGATGAATATTTTCTTCCCCGAAGCCTTAACCAGCCAAACCATCGTTGGCGAGTTTCGTCACGTCGTCAACATGTTCGTGGATATCCCGCTCAACATCTCAGACGAAGCGCTGGTGGCACCCTTCATGCAGACCGTGTACGACCTGCAGGAACAATATGGCGGGTTCTTCCTGCGCCCCGATCTCGGAGACAAAGGTTTCAACCTGCTTATGTTCTGGGGCGCACCTGTTGCCCGCGAACGCGATGTGGAACACGCCCTCACCTTCATCATGGAACTTGCCGCCCGCACAAAACTACCCCTCCGTGGCGGCATTACCTACCGGCTTGCATACGCAGGATTCATGGGTGCCCCTCTGCGAGAGGATTACACCGCCTACGGCTGGGGCGTAAACCTGGCTGCACGCCTCATGGAACACGCTGGTGAAGGTGAATTCTGGCTGGACGAAGAGATCGCCCGCCGCGCCGAACGTGTCTTTAACATAAAACAACTTGGAGATTATGCCTTTAAGGGCTTTGCAAACAAACAACGTACCTACCAACTGCTCGGCAAAAAAGCCGAAGTGCAATTGATGTATCACGGCAAATTGATCGGCAGGCAGAGTGAAACCGACGCCCTGATGAAATTCAGCGAGCCGCTTCGTGCCGGAAAATTTGCAGGCATGTTCGTGGTCAATGGCGAGGCGGGCATGGGAAAAAGCCGCTTCGTACATGAATTCCAGGCATCCAACTACTTCAACGACTTCCAGGCACAATGGATCGTCTGCCAGACCGAAGAAATAATACGCGAAGCTTTCAATGCCTTCAAACCCTGGCTGCGGAAACGATTTGGTGTGGTCGAAGGCTTAAGCGACGAAGTCAACTGGGCAGTCTTCTCAACAGAAATGGAAACCCTTGCCGCCTCCACCCCAGACCCGGAACTTTCCTCCGAACTACGGCGTACATCCTCCATTCTGGCGGCATTGATCAACATCACCCAACCGGATACGCTCTACGAAACCCTCGACGCCAAAAGCCGCCGCGAGAACACCCAGATTGCCCTCAGTATTCTCCTGCGCGCCGAAAGTTTGAAAAGTCCGCTCTATCTATTCATGGAAGACATTCACTGGCTGGACGATGAGTCTCGTGAATTTTTGACCTACTTCATGCGTGCCCTGCGTGCGGACGAAGAAAACAGCTATCCCATCGCCATCATTGCCACCCAGCGCAGCGAGATGAAATCTGAAACGCCCGCCGAGTGGAACGCCAAAGAGATCAAGCTTGGCAAACTCACACTTGCCCACCTCTTCAGCATAGCAGAAGGCATTCTCGGCAAGCCCATCACCATGGACTTGAACAAACTGCTGGAAAAACGCGCCGACGGTAACCCGTTCTTTGCAGAACAGATCCTGCGCTATTTGATGGAAAACGACCTACTCCGACTGAATGTGGAAGGCACCTACACTGCCGATAAAAAAGCCGAAACCTCCCTGCCTGTGGATGTACATGCCGTGATGATCGCCCGTCTCGACCGGCTCACCCGCCAGGTCCGCGAAACCGTTCAAACTGCTTCGGTGCTGGGTCGTGAGTTTGTTGTGGATGTACTGGCACAAATGCTGAAAGATCAACGGGACGAGCTTCCTGGATACGTCCAAGAGGCGGAGAAGGCGGATATATGGATGTCCATCGAGGAGATCAATTACATCTTCCGCCATGCCATGTTGCGCGATGCCGCCTACTCCATGCAGTTGGAAAATCGCAAAAGACAACTTCACGCACTGGCATTTGATGCCATGAGCGAGATCCACAAAATGGATCTTGAGCCATACCATAGCGAACTGGCTTACCACGCCGAAAAAGGCGGGTTGAAGGAGGAAGCACTCCGCTACCTGACTCTTTCAGGCAATCAAGCCATGGGTATTTTTCAAAACCGGCTGGCAATCGATTATTTCACTCGTGCCCTAACCGTCCTGAACACAGGCGATCTGAAGACTGAATTCGAATTGCTTATCAAGCGGGTGGAATGTAATTACAACGTCGGCGACAGCGCTTCTCAAATCCCCGATCTGAACCGCCTTGAAGAGATCGCCCGAAACCTTGGAGATGATGGACTGCTGGCACGTGCTCTCACACGGCGCGCCTTCCGCGCCTCCAACAACGGTGAATATGGCGAGACCATCCAATATGCCATTCAAGCCCGCGATCTGGCTCAAGCCGCGAACGACATTGAGACCCAACTATCGATCTACATCATCCTGCCAGATGCGCTTGACCACACCGGTAAATTGGAAGAAGCGAAACAGTCTGCGCTGGATGGAATTGAACTCGCCCGTAAAATCGGCAATCGCTCAAAAGAAGCCAGTGGATACAATGCGCTGGGTCTGGTCACCTTGAAGTTGGAAGGGCATACCCAGGCACAAAAACATCAGCAACAAGCTCTTAACATCGCACAAGAGACCAAAGACCGTTATCTCGAAGCCAAAGTTCTTAACAACCTTGCCATCTCGATGGCAGCACAGGGAGATTACCACGCAAGCCGTGAGTATTTCCAACAGGCGCTAAGGGTTTTTCAAGAACAAGGCAACCAAACAGGCAAGAGCCTTTCATACGCAAACCTCGGCTGGCTTTCATCCATATTGGGTGATTATGCAAAGGCAACCGAATACTTTGAATACGCCCTCACCCTTGCGCGCGAACTGGGAGCCCACACCGAAGAGTTGTACACCTCCATTAATCTAAGCGCCTCTTCCGGCGGACAGGGCAATGGCGTCGAGGCACGCAACTGGGCCGACAAAGCACTAAAACGCTCCATTGAAATGAAAGACCACACAGCCGAAGCCTGGGCTTATTTTTACCTTGCCCACGCAGACATGCTTCTGGAGCAGTACGCCGCCGCGAGAGACGCCTTCCAAAAAAGCGTAGACATTCGAACAGAAGCGAACGTCCAACCGCTTATCATCGAATCCCGCGCAGGGTTGGTCGATGCCCATTTGGCACTTGGCAACCAGGCAGAGGCGGCGCAAGAAGCGGAGCGCATCTTCGAACATATGGAAAAAGACCCCTCATTCGAAGGCATGGAGGAGCCGCTGCGCGTCTACCTTTCCCTCCATTCCTATCTCGAAAAAACAAAAGACCCGCGCTTCAGCCTTGTTCTCCAAAATGCAAAACAATTGCTGGATGCGCAGGTCTCAAAATTACGTTCGCGTGAAGCACGCCGTGTCTTTGTGGAAAATGTTCCCTGGCGGCGCGCTTTGCAAAACCTTACAACACCGGGTTAGGTCTTCCCGATCGCGGGGTCGCCATCTGAAAGATCGATGGTGTCATTTGTGATGGTACCCGTAAAGTAATAAGGTTTGCCTTCGCTATTGTTGTCCAATATGACAACCTGCGAACCGCCCAACCCGGCGATCTTCACTTTGTAAGCCTGGTTAATATAGTTCCCACCCTTTTTGATGGCGAAGTTATTCAACCATGTAATGGCTTTGCCATCATTCATGGTGGTAGGAAGATCGTCCACGCTTAATTTTTCGACTTCATACACCCCATCCTCTGCAATTTCGATCTCAATATCCACTTCACTGCTCTTATTCGCCTTGACCTTGAATTTCTTGTTGCTTTGCTTTTCAACCTTGCCGGGAACTACAACTTTATTGGGCATACAATTCTCCTGTTAGAGTGGGATAAGCAAATTATACCCAGTGCGGGTATTAAAACACATCATGAAATCAAACGATCGCCTGCGCCGCCGCAACACCGCTCAAGTAGGCACCATGCACAGTTGCAGGATATTCCCGTGAGGTCGCCTCACCTGCAAAAAACAGAACCTCATCCACAGGCTCAGCCAAAACTTCGTAATCATCTCCACTTGCAAAAGGCGGAATGTGCGAATACGCGCCGAACGCAAATGGGTCTTTGCCCCAGCGGGTCACCAACATTCCCTCCGGCTCGGGAATTTCATCGCCAAATATCAGGCGCAACGTGTTCATTGCCCCTGCCTGTATTTCTTCATCGCTCAAGTCTTCCAGCGCAAAACCCTTATCGCCGCCATGAAATGCCATCAAGATCGGCTCCCCTGTGAACGGCACAAAGTTCAACCAATCACACCATTCCCCCAGCACCTCGCCAATATAACTAATGGTCTCAACCTCTTCATCCCAAAAGGTTTCGGGGAATTTCAAATAGACTTTGTTGAGCACGCCCATACCCAGACGGTCAATGGCGTCACGCTTTGACGAAGGAAGCGGCGGCTCAAACCGGACCGAAGCCTGCTTCAACACCCCAAGCGGAAACGTCACAACAGCCTTATCCGCCATGAACACACCCGTCGACGTTTCCACCTCCACCCCATCCCCCCCATAACGAATGGTCTTCACAACCGTTCCCAAACGGATATCAAGTCCCTTGGCAAGCCCGTCGGTAATTTGGTTGTACCCGCCGGGGAAGACCACTTCCTCACCACCAAATTCCTCGTCCTGATCCCACTCCCAAAGCGAAAGGTCCTTGGGGTCTGCTCCGTATTCCAGCGCTGTGGCAAGATGGGCGTAGTAATTAAGGCGCCGCAACTCTTCTTCTGAAAGATCGTATTCCGCTAGAACTGCATCGAATGCAGTTTGCAGGGGCATGTCTTCATCTGTATCCTCCTGCATGGATGCGACTTCTTCATATATTTCCTCAAACAGGGATTCTAACTTTGCCCATTCTGCATCCGTGATTTTGCTTCCATCGGCATTGAAGACAATATCATTTTCATCGTCAGTGGAAACGGTCTTTACTCCAAATTGTTTCGCAAGTTTGGTAATGGGGTTTCCATTCACGCCGTGAATCCATGAAGCGCCCAAATCCAACGGCACGCCAAGGGTTGTATCCGTCCACATACGACCACCAACACGATCACGCGCCTCAAGGATGATGACATTCCAGCCTTCGTCCACAAGAGTGCGGGCGGCGGCAAGCCCCGCAATTCCAGCACCAAGAACAAGTACATCTGCATTGGTAGATGTATTCCCAGACATAACTACTTCCTCCTCTTCCACTTCGGGTGTCAGCAAACCGCATGCCAGCGCAATTGCAGAGGCGGTCCCAATTGAAGCAACTTTTAGAAAATCCCGTCTAGTGATTTTCTTTTTCATGGCGTCCTCCATAAAAACGATAATGTAAAAACAACGTGATGATCGCCCCCAGGTTATCGAACACGAACACATCGATCAGAGATGCCCGGCGCCCTGGAACAAAAGACTGGTGGAATTCATCGGTCAGTGAATACAGGACAGCCAGCAGCCATGCCAGTTTGTAATTACGCCCCGGCAGCGCACGGAGATATGCCAATGCCAGCAGCCCATACCCAATGCCATGCGCAGACTTTTTTACAAAATAATCCCATCCCCCAAAACTCGGCAATTCATCGCTTGTCCTTGAGGAGAAAGCAAAAATGGTGATCATCAAAACAAGCGCCGGAAGCCATCGCGGTAAAATATCGAAGAACTTTTTCATGAGAGGTCTCTTTGATCGGTGATGTTATTCTTAAGCAGGACAATACATGGTTGAAATTTACAGATCCGCGCCGCGTGATTGTAACCGAGAAGCTTGACGAAGTCCGCAAGGGCTTGATCCAGGTGGAAGATCTTGTCAACGAACATGGTTGGACCGCGGTCGGCTTCCTGAGTTACGAGTCATCCCCCGCCTTCGACCCC
>JBAIYF010000440.1:0-1789 GCA_037916115.1 Anaerolineales bacterium | reverse complement strand
CATCGTCATGGATGGGATTTGGACGGGAGCAGATGTAAACAAGTATGTAATGCAAGGAAAAGAATAAATCAAAAAGAGACGGCTTGCACCGTCTCTTTTTTGTTGTTCGTGATTATGGGTTGGTCTGTTGACCCTGCCAGCCGCCCATCATACCGCGACCAAAGCCACCATACCCGTTCATCATCCCGCGACCATAACCGCCGGTCTGCCCTTGCGGACCGGCTCCGCCACAGCCGCCATACCCGCCACCCATGTTATGCGACTTCATCCAGTCCGCCTGCTCCTGGGTGATGACGTTCGCAGCCACCGCCGCATCCAACGCTGCCGCGCGGACTTCCGACATAACAGCCGGGAACTCTTCAGCGGTCACGCCAGTGGAGAGGGCAATGTCGTACATCGTCTCACCAGCTGCGAGGCGGGTGTTGATGTCGTTCACGTTCAAATCAAGCTTCTTTGCCCATTCAACCGCCATGAAGGTGTGCATCACACCGACGCCATTCATCATTCCATGCCCGGCAAACGGAGGAGTTTCATCCTGGGCAAAAACCGCCCCCACCCCTAACGCTGACAGCGCCGCAATCGCCAGCGCAACGATCAAAAGTGTCTTTTTCATTGTGTTCTCCTTTTCTTTTCGAACTTACAGCCCTAGTGTATAGTCCGTGTGTAAAGGCTTTGTAAAGGAAAGGTAGCATTCAGGTGAAGGTTTCAAGGCTCAGAATCAAAAACACCCGCCGAAACGGGTGTTCATGGTTTTTTCAAATTCCTGCATTACTCAAAACTGTAGACACTTCCGAGATCAAGGCGGTCAGCGCGGGGTGATCCACCTCAAAACGCTCGACGGCTATTCGCATGCGGGCAAGGATGGATGGCGTTTCCACATCTGCCTTTTCAAGCAATTCCTGCACATCCTGTTGCAGGTCTTGCAGGAGTTTAAGGCTGTCTGCGTCCACCGTCTCCACCTTCTGGAGCTCGGCATGGATCTGCGCCAAAAGTGCTTCAAGCTTCTTCTCGTTCATGGGCAGCTCCTTTCACCTTTCATTGTACAACTTAATCCGCTTCGTTAGGAGCGACATCCATCACAAAATTCTATGAAAGAATTTCCTTATCTGCCTGCTCAACCTCGGCGTAGACTTTTTTGACCTCTTCTTTCATTTCTTCCGAAACCCCGGCGGTCTGCGGGATGAACTTGACCATATCCTTTGCCTGCCGAAGAAGGTCGCGGACGTTGGCAACATAAGACAGGTCGCTTTTGCCGAGACCCTCTGTCGGTACAGGCAAGGCTCGGGCTTTTTGAATCAGGATTCGGGCACGTTTGAGGCGCTCGGCAGCGGGAATTAGTTTTGCCATATCAGTCTCCGGGTCGTTCTATTTATTGAAATTTTCATTAACTTGTTTCGAAAGTTCCGGGTCGCAATAGGCGGGCGGCTCTGCCATGAACGGCATGAAGTTGATACCCCTGCCCAAGCCATCTCCTGTACCGGGACCGCTGCCGGAAGGTCCGCTGGAGATGCCCCAGTAATTATCTTCAGCATTGATGTTCCTGCCTATGATCGCGGATGAAAAATTAAGCTCGTATGTGTCAACGATAATGTTATTGGCAAAGCAGTTTTCATGGATCTGGGTATCTTCCTGAAAATCCTTGAACACGCCGCTGGGGTGCGCCTCCAACGTGGCTTCGTAGCCGGGGATCATGGTCATCATTTGGATATACATCGGGCTTTCATCGAGCTGTTCGAGCGGGTCGCCTTCATCGTCACTCGTGCCTGCTGTGACTGGGTTATTAATGGAG
>JBAIYF010000439.1:0-7055 GCA_037916115.1 Anaerolineales bacterium | reverse complement strand
TTGAGCCTGGCTCTGAGTGTGGACGTTGCACGCTTTCCGATGATGCGCGGGTCGTTGGTGAGCATACCAACGTATTCACCCCGCACAGAGTAGACCTCGCGAATGGGGGTGACGAATCCAACCCAGTCTCCGTTGCGGTTGAAAAGGTATGGGTATTGCAGGAAGATCTCAGCGTCGCCCTTGGAGTTGTAGATGGGTATCAAGTTGACTTGTTGAGTCATGTGTATCTTCCTTAGATTTCCTCGTCCACATCATTATACGTCCAGTAACGGTTGATGAAGTAATTCCACATCATGACAATTCCGATGGCTGTGGCAAGGGTGAAGTTTTTGGCAACAAACTCCGCGGTCAGGTGCGGAGTGTTAAGGGAGTTTTCAACCACTTGCAACAGAAGCGGTTCAAAGAAGTGAAGGATGGGAACCCTGATCAGCACTCCTGCCGCGTTTACCGCGAAGAACATTCCAAGTTGATTTAGAAGCGGGCGCGACCTGGACTCGGGGTAGGTCCAATAGCGGTTCCAGGTGAAGTTGCTGATCACTGCACAAATGAAGGAGATCGTTCCGGCGTAAACCAGATCAAGTTGAAAGATGCCGTGTGAAAGCAGGTTCATCACGCCAAAGTCAATGAGGGCGCCAATGGCGCCCACAATGGCAAACTTAAGAAAACGGGTACGTTCCTTCGGGTCGTTCAGGATCATGCAAGTCCCAGCTTTTCTTTGAAAAATGGGATTGTGCGACGAATACCTTCTTCGAGGTCCACTTTTGGCTCCCAGTTCAGGATGTTCTTTGCACGGGTAATATCAGGCTGGCGGCGTTGGGGGTCACGGGCACTGCGGGCGTTCTCCATGTATTTGATGCCTGCTTTGTTGCCGGTTACCTTGTTAATGGCTTCTGCAAACTCAAGAATCGACATTTCTACAGGGTTGCCGATGTTGACAGGGAAATGTTCATCGGAATACGTCAGCTTGACGATGCCGTCAATGAGATCGTCCACATAGCAGAAGGAACGGGTCTGGCTGCCATCACCATAGACGGTGAGCGGCTCGCCCAGCAGCGCCTGCTTGAGCAGGTTGGGCAGGGCGCGACCATCTTCAAGGTCCATGCGCGGACCGTAGGTGTTGAAAATGCGGACAATGCCGGTGTTCACACCGTGAAAACGGTGGTATGCCATGGTTAAAGACTCCGCAAAACGTTTGGCTTCATCGTAAACGGCACGCTCACCAATGGGGTCTACGTTGCCGGGGTAGCTTTCAGCTTGCGGGTGAATTTCCGGGTCACCGTAGATCTCACTGGTGGAGGCGAGGAGGAAGCGCGACCCTTCGCGCCTTGCAACGCCGAGGCAATTGTGTGTGCCAAGCGCTCCCGCCTTCATTGTCTGGATCGGAAGGTTGAAATAACCCGACCTGGATTGTGGGTTGGGGCTGGCAGGAGAAGCAAAATGTAGAATGGCGTCCACTTTGCCAGGGACAAAAAGATAGTTGGAAACGTCGCGGTTGTAGAACGAAAAATTCTTGTTACTGGCGAGGTGGGCGATATTATCGGGGCTGCCGGTGATGAAATTATCCATACCGATGACTTCGTGACCGTCCGCCAGAAGGCGGTCGCAAAGGTGTGAGCCAAGAAATCCGGCTGCGCCTGTGATCAAAATTCTCATTAGGTTATCCTCTTATTTCAGTTTTATTTCCAGTCGATGCGGGTGATCAAACCGTCACCCGTTACTTGGTAGGGATTGCCGCTGCCACTATCCAACAGCCAAAGGTTTCCCTGATAGGTCACAGCTAGGAAGGTGCTGCTCTGTCCTTCCACTTCGCCGGGTGCCCATGCCGGGGTTTGGGGTTCAAGTCCGTTCTTATCAGCCGGTGGAAAGAGTACGCGGCTGTTTGAGCCATCACGGTCCATCACAATGAGGCGGTATCGGCTGGTATCGCTTTGGTCGGTGAAGATGGCTTGCAGATATGCCAGTTGGAATGCGGCTTCTCTTCCATCATATCGTATGGGAGATACGGATGGATAGGCGAACATGCCCGAGTTTTCCACCAAAGTTACCGCCGTCTCATTACTGAACGAGAGGGCTGAGAGGTCAAAAAAAGGTGACTCTTCGCCGGAGATGGGTGCCGGAGCCGGAGCATGACTGACGAAGTATAAACTGTTTCCGTCGGTGCCCCAAACGATAGGGGGAATCCATGCCCAGTCGCTGTGAGTATTCAGCGGGGTGATATCCAGCAGGGGCTTCAGGCGTCCGCTATCCTGATCGACAAGACCGATCCCATCAGGGCGGGCGTATACAAGTTTGCCGTCTGGGGCAAATGCAAAAGACATGCCCCACCAGCCATACACACCGCCGCTGCTTGGGTACAGGATTCTGCGCGGGCTGCCGCTGTTGGTAATGCTGACCCGGTACAGGTCATTGTTTGCCTGCCAGCCTGGCGCAGTACTGCGCGGCTCAACGGTGGAATATGCCACAGAGTTCGTGCCGGGAATCCATGACGCGAAGTGGACAATATTTTTTGCACCAAGGCTGAACGGCTTGGGTTCGACGTTACGTGTGCGTACCGCCCAGAGTGTATTGATCTCTTCATCTGCAGGTTTGCTTGATCTTCTGGTAAAGACAAGATACTCGCCGTTCGGTGACAGGGTGAAGATGCGTCCATCCAGATCGCCAGTGCTGACGATGACGCGACGGTTGGCGGTGGAGCCTTCCATGATCCAGGCATTGCCGCCTGCCAGGTATGCGATCGTGCCGGGAATGTTGAGCGGCACAAAGGATGCCTGCGAACCAACCATGACGATCTCGGGCAGAGCCTCTTTTAATAGGACCGTCTTTACAACGGTTTTACTGACTTCCTCTCCGTCTTCAACGATGCGGCGGTAGGTCACTTCTTCCAATCCGTTCACGCCTGCTTGCACAAGACGGGTTTCGCCTTCGGGCAGGGTTTCATTGCGCACAACCTGACGTTCAAATGCGATGACAAGTTCCTCTGTTTCGAATATTTCTTCCACACGGGTCAGGGTGATATTGTCACCGTCGCTGATGACAGTGTAAAGCGGCGGCTCGGTCTTATCGAGGCTTCCAACCGTGTAGCCTGCGCTTTCCAGTGCCTGTGAGACGGTTGAGCCCGCAGGGACTTTCGCGTCAAGAGTTTGTCCATCTGCTGTGATGCGGACGGTGACTTCACTGTTGAGTTGCGGTGAGCGGCAGGAAATGATCAGTGCGGCACAAAGCAAAATGGTGAGGAGCAGGCTTGGGCGGGGGAGGAGGCGCGCTTCGGGGATTGGGCGGGGCATGTCGGGTATAATCCAGCCGCTATTTGATGCGACCTGTCAGGGTCATTACACCGTCTGCGATGGTAATGGTTTGCAAACGGAAGCCGACCGCAACGGGACCGAACGAGCCAGTGAAGGCTTCTTCTATGACGACACTGATGGCGTTGTTGAGACCTTCAGGTGCGGGGAAGGGTCCGAAATCTGCCGAGGCGATCTGAATCTTTGGCTGCCCGGTTGTTTCGTCGATGGTGACGTTCATGGTGATGAGCATGTTTGCAATGAACATGCCTTGGGTGATCTTGCCGTACAATTGCATTTGACCATTGCGCAGCGAGACTTGCGGGTCGGTAAATGGCGGGTTTGCCTGTTGTGCAAGACCTTCGGCAATGAACGCGGTGAGTTGGTTTTCGGTGATGGAGATGGTGATGACGCCTGTTTCTGAGCCGGTGGCAATGGCTTGTGCGATCAGGTCGCGCATTGCCTGGGCTTCTCCCGGCATGGGCGTTACAACTGAGGCTGGAATTTCAGGTCCACCAACGTTGACGGTACATGCCAGTGTTGATGCGGCAAGTGATGTTATGAATAGCAGGATGTAAAGTTTGTTCTTCATTTTTTATCTACCAATTATTTTGAATATAGCGGAGCAATTATAGCATGAGCGATTCTCAATCCAATTCGAATGAAGAGTTGAGCCTTTCGGCAAAGATCGAGGCGATGTTGTTCGTTTCGGCGGAACCTGTGCCTGTGCAGCAACTTTCGCAGGCGTTGGATGTGACCGCTTCGGTGGTGGAACGCGGCTTGAAGGAATTGGACGAGGCATTGCGATCACGCGGACTTCGGTTGCAGCGCAATGCCGGGCGTGTGCAGTTGACGACGGCTCCGGAACTGGCGGGCTTGGTGGAGACTTTTCTTGGGCTGGAGGCGATCTCGCACCTTAGCCGTGCCGCTTTGGAGACATTGGCGATCATTGCCTATCAACAACCGGTAACCCGCCCGCAGGTGGATGCCATTCGCGGGGTGAACAGTGACGGTATGATGAAAAGTTTGCTGAGCAAGGGGCTCATTCAGGAATCTGGACGTACAGAGGGACCGGGACGCCCGATCCTCTACTCGACCACGCCGGAGTTTTTGCAGCATTTCGGCTTG
The DNA here is from genome assembly GCA_037916115.1 of Anaerolineales bacterium. GTDB lineage: Bacteria > Chloroflexota > Anaerolineae > Anaerolineales > Villigracilaceae > Villigracilis. The sequence continues at coordinate 2,646 of JBAIYF010000439.1, read as the reverse complement.
AGTTCCATTATGGAACTGCCGCCCTTGGCGGTACCTGTCGAGTCAGAGCCGGATGCGACGGAACTGCTGAAGGGATAGTAGAAGGCGCGGATAAAGTCCGCGCCTTTTTATTTTTTTGGGAATTTCCATCGAATTGACCTTTCCATCCTCATCAATTGGGGGGCATCAATGCTGAAGGAATCGCCAGCGACCGTTTGACGGCGCAAACCTTGGTTGCTGCCCATCCTTTCGCAAGCCCATTATCCTTGTCTGCTTCTGGATGAAGTGACATTTCTGAAATCGATAAATCCCTGTTGGACATCCACCAATATCAACTGCACTCTGATTTGATCGCCAACATCCAGATCTTCATAACCTTGCTCGATCTTGCCTTCAACCGGAATGTCTAATAACCGGACCCAGGTCCCCTTTTCAGAGGCACCAGTCACAATGGCATCAAATGTTTCACCCAGCCTGGATTCAAGCATAAGGGCGGCAGCAGATTTTTCAACGCGTCGTTCCACTTTTGTGGCGATATCTTCTGCCTCAGTGCAATGCAACGCCAATTCATCCAATTCATCTTTACTGTAAGGTAGCGGTTTTCCTTCGATGGCAGCCTTCAACAACCTTTGGGTAAGCAGGTCAGGGTAGCGGCGATTCGGAGCCGTGGAGTGGGCATAGTCTTTGACAGCAAGCCCAAAGTGCCCGGGTGCAGTTTCATTGGGAGATTCGGCTACATATTCACCAGATCCTAGAAGCTTGATCACCGCGAGGGACAAATCGGTGAAGCGCATGTGATCCGCGGCTTTTGCATGGACAAGAAACTCCTCCAAGGCTTTTGAATCCGGTTCATAAGGAAGTTCGAACTGATGACTTGCAGCAATTTCGACGATACGATCCCAGCGTTTCGGTGTGCGCACCACGCGACGGATGGAGGGAAAGCCCTTGGCTGAGAGATATCGCGCTGTTACGCCGTTCGCTGCGATCATAAAATCTTCAATGATCTCTTTAGCCCGGTTCTTTTTCTCGACCACAAGTTCTTTGATCTGGTCGCCATCAAATTTTGGTTTCGCTTCGATCGTTTCCAATGTGAGTGCCCCGTGAATATGGCGTAGTTTCTTAAGGCTTTGTGCAGCTTTATCTTGCAAGAGCAAATTTTCAGCCAATTGTGGAACAGAAGAGACTGCTTCGGGCACAGACTCACTGCCCTCCAACCATGGTGCAATGTTGTTGTATGCCAACTTGGCATGATTGCAGACCCTCGCCCGATAGATCGCGGAATTAAGCAGAACTCCATCTGCACCAAGTTCCATTTCAACCACAAGGGCAGGACGCTCTTCGTTGAGGTTAAGTGAGGTTAGATTTGTGGAAAGCAGGTCGGGGATCATTGGAAAGATCTTGGCTGCTGTATACACAGATGTTGTATTGTGCCGGGCATGTTTGTCCAGGGCTGTCCCCTTGGGGACGAGCACATCCACATCTGCAATGGCAACCATGACCCTGATCTTGTTGCCAGGCATTGCTTCGGCAACGGTCAGTTGATCCAGGTCGAGCGAATCATCGTTGTCAATGGAAGCCCATAGAAGGTTTCGCATGTCACGAATGTTGGGAATATTCTGAGCGGGCTTGCCGCTCGCGCTTTGGAGATTTTCAAGTTCTGCAAGTGCTTCTTTGGAAAAATCAGGCAACAGTCCGCGTTCGATCATTACTCTGTTTGCGATACCCTGTAGAAGGGTACGATGGTGTTTTTGATTTGTATTCACATAAGCTCCTGCTTAAAAAGTGCCTTAATATCTGGGCATGCTACATGGACTCAAGCGGGTCTCCAAAAAGATCAGGAAATCTATGTCGCCTTCAACTTTATGGGGTGGAACTCACTTCCCGGGTATGCCGGGCTATCAAGCCAAACTATATGATGAGCATTATCTTCAGGAAAAAGAGGAGGATCGCAAGGGCTAAAAATATATGAATCCACATACCTGTTTTGGGAATGCGCGAACTAATATCTGCGCCCAAAAAGCCGATCAACCACAAAATCACCAAGATGATAATGAGAATAGAGTAGAACATATGGTTCTCCTTTTCAATCATTCGCTTATTAATCAATATACAAGACATCCTCCCAATCACACCCATCGATCCATTCTCTTAACTCAGAAAAACCGTCAAAAAACTCTGTATTTGTTCGTTTTGAATTTAAAATCCTTGCAAAAAATATGAAACTCGCCAAAATATTTTTGTAAGGTTCTACATTAATATTACAACAGCCAATCTGTCACCACATCCGTCAACTGGAGAACTTTTTTCTCCGCCACCTGGGGGAGAAAAGTTATGAAAAATCGGTTCATTTTCGTAGGTTCCCCAATGCAGTTTCTATTTCTTCAATGGAGACCAGTCGATTACTATTCACATGTTTAAGCGCGCTGGCTTTTACTTTTTCAACAGCTATTTCATATATTGTCAAATGACGCGAGACTGCCTCTTTGACCAACTCCGCTCCGCGGCTGTAACCAATCAATGGATTTAATGCGGTCACGAGAATTGGATTTTGCGCGAGCCAGCCTTCTGCCTTGGCACGGTTGGCAGTGAGTCCGTATACCGCCCGATCGGTGAATGCCTGCACTGCTGCAATCGTAACCTGCATCATCTCAAAAAGACTATAGGCAA
>JBAIYF010000438.1:0-3461 GCA_037916115.1 Anaerolineales bacterium | reverse complement strand
GTATTCTCAAGAGACTCAGTCATAAGACCTCCTAATCAGTTATCAGTAACCAGTTACCAGTTACCAGTTACCAATTTTACTAATCTACCAATCCACCAACTCACTCCGCCCCACCTTCAATGCCCGCCTGCACTTCTTCATCTTCTTTATGCGGCTGCACCTTGAAGACCTTGAAGCCCCATTGCACAGACGGTCCGATCAATAAGGCGTAAATAAGAGTACCGATACCAACCGGTCCACCCAGCAGCCAGCCGAGGAAGACGACCGTGATCTCAATGATCGCCCTCGCCACGCGGATGCTCACGCCCGTGGTGCGCTTGATCGCCAGCATCATGCTGTCGCGCGGACCAGCGCCCGCGTCCACGCCTATGTAGATGGCACTGCCCAAACCCATGAACAGGATCGCAACCAACAGCATGACGATCTGCAAGGGCAGGTTATTTTCCACCGAAGGCATGAACGAGTTCCACATATCCACCCATGGACCAATCGAAAGAATATTAGCCAGCGTGCCCCAACCCATCTTCTCACGCATCAGGGTGGCGCTCACCAGAACAATAAAGCCCATGATGACGGTCATGGTGCCAACCGTAATGCCGAGTTTATACGCCAACGCCGCTTCCAACACCACCCAGGCGCTCGTACCGAGGTTTCCGCGGATCATCAACGTGATCGCCAGCCCGAACAAAATAAAACCAACTTGAATGCGGACAAAGTCCCACAAGAATGTGTTCCAACGAATAGGTTTCAGCATGACTCTCCTTAGAAAACATGATGATACCATTCTTAAAATAAAAGAGACGCAATGCCAATGCATCACGCCTCTTGCATGAACCCGAACTTATGCCAGCTCTTCCAGCGCGGGGTACGCCGCCTCAGCCTCCGGCGCTTCGAGATTCCGCAGTGAAGCAGAGGTCAACCCGAGCAAACAAACCAGCGTGGATAACACCCCGCCAATGATGAACACGCCCTGCACCGTGAACGCCTCCCCCAGCGGGGCCGCCAACGCCAAGCCGATCGGTCCCGCCAGACCAAAGACCATGTTAAGCAGCGCCAGTACCCGTCCTTGTAACTCATTCGGCACGATCGTTTGCAGCATGGCAGTGAAAGGCGCATTGCCCGTGGAGAAGGTCACGCCGCTGATCGTCCACCAGACAACGGCAAGCCAGAGCATATCGCCGGGTGCCCATGCCGTGAGCGCCACAGTAAAGCATGAGACAGCGAACGACACCAGCATGGTAATGACCTTACGCTTGAACGGATTCCACACAGTGATGAGTATTCCGCCCGCAATGATGCCCAACCCGGCAAAACCTTCCATCAATGCCACTTCGTTCACACCGCCGTTGAAATGTTGCTTGACCAACAGTGGTGTAAGCGAAAAGGTCGGTAAGACGGTCAACACCACCAGACCGGTGATGCCGTACAACCACGTCAACCCGGGGCGCTTCCAGACATACGCCGCACCGATGCGAATATCCTCCCAAATGCCTTTCATCGTCACACCCGAAGCCATCTCAGGAGTGCGCGGCTGGGGAATAACATAAAAGAACAAAGGCACAATACCCAGCAGAGCGGTTGCCACATCGATCATCAACGCGCCCTGAATGGGCAGGAACGCCAGCGCCAATGCACCCAACGGAGCCGCGGCAATCGTCATCACACCCTGCAGTGACTGGTTCATGCCCGCCACACGGGTCAACCAATTTTCAGGCACAAGGTTCGCCGTGCTCGCCGCCGCCGCAGGCTGTTGAAACGACTGCATCGTCGCACGGATGAACATCAGCAGATACGCGTGCCAGATCTGTATCGCATCGGTGGCGAACAGCACGATCAGGATCATCATGCAGATCGCCGTGATGGCATCCGCCAGGATCATGATGACCCTGCGGCTGAAGCGGTCGGCGATCGCGCCGCCGAACGGGCTAAAGATGGCGCTGGGCAGCAACGCCATCATACCTGCGATCGCCAGCGCCGTCGGTGAGTTCGTCGTTTCGGTGATCCACCAAACCAACACAAATTGGGTCAACGCGCTGCCGACCAACGACAACGCCTGCCCTGTCCAAATGATAAAGAAGCGGGGTTTCCAGTTTTCAATAGAAGTCATATAAACCTGTAAAAGAGCGGACGCGTCTGCCCGCATAAACCTTTCGGCAGCCTATGATACACTCTCCTCATGAAACTCACCCTCAAACCCGGTCGCGAAAAAAGCCTTCTTCGACGCCATCCCTGGGTCTTTGCCAGCGCACTTCAAACAGCAGATAAAACCCCCGCCTCCGGCTCGACTGTGGACCTGCTTGCCCCCAATGGGCAGTTCCTCGCTCGAGCCTCCTACTCCCCTTTATCACAGATCCGCGCCCGTGTGTGGACCTTCAACGACGAACCCGTGGATAGGGAGTTCTTCAGAAAAAGGATTCAGGCAGCGATCAGTTTACGGCTTACGCTGCAGGTCGAAGGTCAGAGTGATGCGGTTCGTCTCATCCACGGCGAATCAGATGGCTTGCCCGGCTTCGTGGTTGACCGCTACGGCGATGTGCTGGTCCTGCAATCCACCACGGCAGGCTCGGAATTTTGGAAAGACACCGTTGCCGACCTGCTGGTGGAAGAGACCGGCATCTCAACCATTTACGAACGCTCCGATGTGGACGTGCGCGAACTGGAAGGCTTGCAGCCCATTACTGGAATCTTGCGTGGCGATCTTTCCTCTTTTATCTTTCCAATCCATGAGCACAATCTCACGTTCAACATCAATGTGGCGCAGGGTCACAAGACCGGCTTCTATCTCGACCAGCGCGAAAATCGCCGCCGCGTGGGCGAGCTCGCCAAAGACCGCGATGTGCTGAATTGCTTTTGTTACAGCGGCGGGTTTTCCATCCATGCCCTGGCGAACGGCGCGCGCTCGGTGCTGTCGGTCGACTCGTCGGCAGATGCGCTGAAATTGCTCGAAGAAAATCTCACCCTCAACCATCTGCCCGCAGAAAAACACACTACACTCGAAGGAGATGTCTTTCAACTGCTGCGAAAGTTCCGCGACGAAGGGCGCTCCTTTGACCTGATCGTGCTCGACCCGCCCAAGTTTGCGCCGACTTCGGCGCACGCCGAAAAAGCCTCGCGTGCCTACAAAGACATCAACCTGCTGGCGTTCAAACTGCTGCGCCCGGGCGGAATCCTTGCCACGTTCTCTTGCTCCGGCGGGGTGGATGCAGCGCTATTCCAAAAGATCGTCGCTTCCGCCGCCCTCGATGCCGGTGTGGAAGCCGCCATCCTCGAGCACCTGTCGCAAGGGGTTGACCATCCTGTCAGTTTGCACTTCCCGGAAGGGGCATACCTCAAAGGGCTGATCTGCGTGAAGCAATAAAAAGACCTAATTGCCCCAAAATTTACAGGACGCTGACAAGCGCAGATGAACACGGAAAAGGATCAAAAAATCGCGTTTGCACTTAACAAATAACACACCCGCG
>JBAIYF010000437.1:0-7892 GCA_037916115.1 Anaerolineales bacterium | reverse complement strand
TCCTGATTACCAGTTCCTGAACCGCAACATGGTGCTGACCTTTGAGGAGATCACCCGGCTTGCGCGTCTGTTCGTTTCGTTTGGGGTAAAGAAGATCCGCCTCACGGGCGGTGAGCCGCTCGTCCGCAAAGACTTTCCCGACCTGGTTGCCATGCTCGCGCAGATTCCTGATCTTGATCTCACGATGACGACCAACGGTTCACTTCTGCCTCGGTTTGCCGAGCAGCTCAAAAAGTCCGGATTGAACCGCGTAACGGTCAGCCTCGACTCGCTGGATAACACCATCTTCAAAGCCATGAACGATGTGGATTTCCCTGTTGAAAAAGTGCTCGAAGGCATGGAGGCCGCCAAAGCCGCCGGGTTGGAACCGATCAAGGTCAACATGGTGGTGAAGCGTGGCGTGAACGAACAAAGTATTTTGCCAATGGCGCGTTTCTTCCGTGAGAAGGGATTCATTCTGCGCTTCATCGAATACATGGATGTGGGTCACACCAACGGTTGGCGCATGAATGAAGTGGTTTCTGCGAAGGAGATCGTCAACATCATCAACGCCGAGATGCCGCTCGAGCCCGCCGACCCGAACTATCGCGGCGAGGTGGCGGAACGCTGGCGTTATAAGGATGGCGGCGGCGAGGTGGGTGTCATTGCTTCGGTTACACAAGCCTTTTGCCGCGATTGCAACCGCGCCCGCCTCTCTGCTGAAGGTTCACTCTACACTTGTTTGTTCGCCGTGAAGGGACATGACTTCCGTGACATGCTGCGGAACGGCGCAAGCGACGAAGAGATCGCACAGAAGATTCAAAGTGTGTGGGGCAAACGCGCCGACCGTTACTCCGAGATCCGCTCTGAAAACACGATTCCCCTGCCCAAGGTGGAAATGTCTCATATTGGCGGATAAAGAAGAAAAATGAAACAACAAACAAAAAAAATCAAAGCCGTTCTGTTTGACCTGGATGGCACCCTGCGTCATCACATCCCAACTGGAAGCCGCGTCTTCGTGGATTATCTCAAAACACGGCACATCCATTTTTCATGGGAGGATGAGATCCGCGCCGAACGTTGGGAGCATTTCTATTTTGCCAACTCACCCGAGATACAGCAGGATAAGGAAGCCTTCACCATCGACACCAGGGCGTTCTGGGTCAATTATTCCAAGCGCCGCCTCGTTGCCCTGGGCTTGAGCGAAAAACAGGCAGTGGAGCTTGCCCCCGAGGTCTCAACGCACATGGGCGAGCATTACAAGCCCGAAGTGCATGTGCCGCCCGATGCCTACAAAGCGCTCGATGAGTTGAAGAGCGCCGGCTACATTCTGGGCATGGTCTCCAACCGCGACGAACCCTACCGCGACGAACTCAAAAAACTCAACCTCGACCATTACTTTGAATTTGCAGTGGCGGGCGGCGAGATACAGTCCTTTAAACCGGATTCGCGCATCTTTCAAAAGGGATTGGAACTGGCAGGGACTGCGCCGCATGAAACGCTCTACGTCGGCGATAACTACTTTGCCGATATCCGCGGCTCGCTTCGTGCCGGGCTCGTGCCTGTGCTCTACGACCCAAGCGGACTCTTCCCCGATGCCGGGAACGAAAGCGCGGTCATCCGTTCGTTCGATGAATTGCACGATGTTTTGAAGTGAAACCTGTTGAACATCGTTCAGGCGGAGGCTTAGCTTCCGCCTGAATTTTTTTCTGGGGTTAAAATGGGGAAATACAAAAGGAGAATCACATGGCTTGGGAACAGAAGATATTTCGCATTGTACGTGTGCGTAACTCACAAAAAAAGGGGGTGCTCGCCAAATTGCTGACTGCCGTTGCCGAAGCAGGCGGGAGCATCGGCAGTATGGTGCTGTTGACCGAAACCTCCCAGCACGTTGTCCGTGACCTGACCATTACGGTGGAAAATGAAGCCATGATGGAGATCGTGCTGGATGCGATGCGTGCCAACGAAGGGACGAAGATCATCGAAGTGCGCGACGAGGTGCTGGAACTGCACCAAAAGGGCAAGATCGCCATCCGCTCGCGCTACCCTATTGAATCACTGACCACGCTAAGGCGAGTGTATACGCCCGGTGTGGCGGAAGTCTGTACCCGTATTGCCAAAGACCCTTCACAGGCGCGTTTGTATACGAGCATCAGCCATATGGTTGCCATTGTCACCGATGGGACGGCGGTGCTTGGGCTGGGCGATATTGGCGCAGTGGCGGGCATGCCGGTGATGGAAGGCAAAGCCATGCTCATGGAAACGCTGGTGGGGCTTTCGGGTATTCCCATTTTGCTGAACACCAAAGATACTGATGAGATCATCCGAACCGTTGCAGCCATCGCGCCAACCTTTGCGGCAATCCAGCTTGAGGATATTTCTGCGCCGCGGTGTTTTGAAATTGAAGAACGCTTGCAAGCCATGTTAGATATTCCGGTGATGCACGATGACCAGCACGGTACAGCCGTTGTCACCACTGCGGCGTTGATGACCGCCACCCGCGAAACCGGCATGGATATGAAGAAAGCGGTCATCGGGCAGATCGGGCTTGGGGCGGCTGGGCAGGCTATCGGTCAGATGTTGATGCGCCTGACGGGGAACCCAGTCCATGGCGCAGATTTGAGTCAGGAGGCGTTGAGCCGTTTTGAAAAGTTGGGTGGTATTAAATCCAACTTGAAAGATATCATGGCGAACTGTGATATTGTAGTGGCGACAACGGGTGCGCCAAATTTGATCAAACCCGAAATGGTGCGCAAGGGACAGATCATTCTCGCGCTCTCGAACCCGAATTCGGAGATCGACCCCGAAGTGGCGATGGAGCATGGCGCGGCATTTGCCGCGGACGGAAAATCTGTGAACAATGTGTTGGGCTTTCCGGGCATCTTCCGTGGCGCTGTGGATGCGAACGCGCCGCGCATTACGCAGGAAATGCTCCTGGCAGCGGCAGAGACGATCACCAGTATGACCCCGCCTGGCGAGTTGGTGCCGAGCCCGTTGGATAAAAAGGTGCATCAGGCGGTTGCCCGCGCCGTGGCAGAGACTGCCATCAAGCAGGGCATTGCCCGCGCCGATTATGTGCCGTATGTGGAAGAATAGTTCGGACGATGGGGTGCGTCGCACCAAACAGGGTGGATGATTCTCATTAATGAGACTCGTCCACCCTGTAGACTTGTCTCGTTAAGTCGGGTGCGACGCACACGCAATAGCTAAAAAGGAAACAAATGGATCCCCTATTTTTTATCATCTTGATCGGGTTGGCGGGCGGCATGGCGATCGGCTTGCAAGGTCCGCTTTCGAGCATTATTACGCAGAAACTCGGCTCATTGGAAAGCGTTTTTATTATTCACCTAAGCGGCGCGATCGCGGCGTTGATTCCCATGCTGTTCGTCGGCTCCAAACTGGGACAGTGGAAGAGCGTGCCGTGGTACGCGCTTGTGGCGGGCGCTTTTGGCTTGATCGTGATCTCAGCGATGGGGTATATGATCCCCCGCATCGGTGCGGCAGGCGCGTTAATTACGTTGCTGGCAGGGCAGATTTTGGTTGCGTCTATCCTCGACCATTTCGGTCTGCTTGGCATGACTCCGCGGGCGATTGACCTGCAGCGCATTATCGGCTTTGGGGTGGTGATGGTTGGGGTGTGGTTGACGGTGAGATAAGTCTTTTAAAGACGATGGACGATAGACCATTGACCATGGCTATCGTCCATTTTTTGTTTTCTATCGCCTATTGTCCGTCGTCTATCGTCCAACTTACTACATTGTCACAATATGTTCATGGATCAAATGTGAATAGCGGTTTTGCAAGCGGATGAAATGATTCTGGATCGCATCCGCCTCGGAGCCTTCGAGCACGAGGAAACGTCCCTTTTCCACGCCTTCGCGGGCGATCTCGCGGCACACGGCTTCAGTGACGAGTTCCGCCAGAAGCACCTGCCCCGGCGCGGTTGTATCGAGGCGGTTGTTTTCATCCAGATACATTTTCACCGACGGCGCATTCGTGGCGATGACGATGCTTGAGTTGACGCGGTCAAAGTATACGCGTTGACGCGGATCCATGCGGTCGTCGAAGCGGATGTCGTTGAAGAGCATGTTCTTGCTGCGCGAGGGCGGCTCGGGCAGGGCGTCGCTCTTTTTTGAATGAACTTGCACCATGGCTTGCGCGTGCATCTTTCCAACCTGTGCAGTGATCAACCCTTCACTGCCCACCTGCCGTCCTTCCACACGGACGGTGGCTTCGCCAACGCTTGGGTCTGTCTTGTTCGGTTTCAATTTCACTTGGGTGGTGACCACGATCACTTCAGGCGTGTTGGAAGAAACATCCACCATATTCGACTTGGCTTTCTTCAAGTCTGCACGAAGAATGAGGGAGAGCGTCCGCCCGGTTTGGACGTAGGCACGTTCGGGAGAGAACGCCATGCCAGAAGCGGGGAGCAGAATCTTTCCGTCATTGTCTTTGCGGTTGCTCAATTCGTTCAACGCGATGTGGTTCAACTCATGCAAGGCGCGGTCGATCTTTTGGCGCAATTGTTTATCGAGTTTGGTTTGTTCTTCGCGCAGGGCGTGCTTGCGTTCTTTTTCGATCAGCGGCTCAAGTTTTTCTTCCACCGCGAGGCGCAATGCCTTCGCGAACGGATGCGACCAATTGATCCCATCGCGAGTCGCCGTAAGAACCGGCTCGTCATTCTTCAATAGATCATGCAGATAGTCGCATTGCATTGAGCCATAGAAATATGCCGCCACCGGATCATTCTCATACTTGAGCATGGTCAGCGAAAGCACCATGCCTTTGCTGATGACGAGCAAACCGCCGTCGGCATAATCGCCTTCTTCTCCGCGGGTGGACAACTGAATGGAAGAACGGTACAACTCCAACTTCACCCAGGCGGGGAAGTTGGGAACCTTCACGCGCTCACTTAGGACCTTTACACCCTTTGGAGCTTTATAGCTGAGAACATGCTCCTGTTTGACCTTCCACTCCGGCGTCATCTCACGCAGGATGATCTTGCGCTTGGGATTGCTCATGATCGGGCGCAGCTCGAAATGTCTTTGCAAATAATTGCGGAAGTTATCGAACTGCGGCACCTTCACATCGTCACGCGAAACGATGATCTCAATGATGGTGCCATTGCCTTCGAGAATGCCGTATTGCTGACGCATGGGTACCAAAGCCCGCACGGGTTCATCCAATGAAAAGGTTGGTACACCGTTCTTGATCAGCAGCGAACATGAATAGAAATTCCCGCCTTTGAACGAGCGCACGTATCCGTGTCCCAAACCAAAGATGGAATCCTTCAAACCGCGTCCCCACATACCGCGCACGTTCTTGTCTTCTTTAATGCCGCTGGTCGCTTCGCCATATGTGCCCACCACCTTGTCCATGCGTGTGTCGTTCATGCCCTCGGCATTGTCCCATACGCGAATGATGGAGTTCTTGTGCTTGCGAAGTACATCGATATAAATTTCTCCATTAACCGACCAACCCGCCTGTTCAAGGCGTAAATAACTGTCATTGCTGTTGGTAATGATCTCCACCAACGCGCGGAACACATCCTTGCGAATCGCCTGGTCTGCTTGCTGTATCGCAACGCGGTCTGCGTACTGTAATTTTCTACTGCCTGCCATGACTATTTTTTACCTTTAACTTTCGAGATCATTAAAGCTGCAAAACTTTCTTCACAAAATTCAAGGAACGCGATCAAATCCGTACGGAAGTGGATGCTTGCATATCGTTTGAATAGATCCAAATTCCGTTTCAACGTCTCCGGCGAAGATTCCATTGTGGCGAACAACATGTTCCTGAAATCGAAATCACCGATCTGTGCGCGCCGCCCGTTGCGGCGATACAACTGATACGCGTCTGACCTTTCGATCTGCTTGATGACCTTCGCGGCTTTATCCTTTTCTTCTTTGGATACTGCCATCGGTGTCAGCACCTCGCCTTTGATTGGCGACTTATCCCCGCCAGAGGGCGCCTCATTCTTGACCTTTGGCTTGAGCGCTGGTGCCTCAGCTTTTTTCTTCGCCGTCGGCGCGGTCCATTCCATGGACAATTGCTGGGGCGCGGCACTCTTCGGTGTGGATTTGGGCTCCCGCTTTACAACAGGTTTGGGCGGCGCCTTTTCCACCGGCTTGACGTTGGGTTCTGATTTTGCAACAGGCTTTGCCTGTGTCTTCGGTGCAGGCTTGGTCTGTTTTGCTTTCGCCGCAGATTTGACTGGCTTTTTCACTTCCGCTTTGGGCGTTGGCGCAGGTTTCTTTTTTACAGGCGCATCAACTTTGGAAGGCTCTTTCTTCTGTGTTGGTTTGCTTTTAGGCTTCGCTGTTTCCTTTTTGACGGGCTGCTTTTTCACCTGCTTTTTTGCTACTGGCTTTGCAGGTGTTTTCTTTGCTGCTGGAGCAACAACCTTCTCTTCCGCAGTGGCAGGGATAGTTACTTCTTCTTTCTTCTCCACAACCACAGGGATTTCCGCTTTTGGCAGAACGGGCAGCAGCACATTGAGCGCTTTGGCTGTTTGCTTTGCAGACTGTTTGCCCTTGCCCTTTAATTCGTAGCCATCGGTTGGGTTGCCTTTGAGCAAACCCTTCTCTTTGGCATGTTGCAGGTGACGTGCCACCAATGCCGAGTCGGGCCAGTAGAAGTAGTTCCGCAGCGCAAAACTATTCGGGAAGAGCCGGAAACAGGTGGAGACGATCTCTTCCATGGCGACGGAAGAGGTTTCAGCCTGCAATACTGCCAGAACAAACACGACCAGTTCCCCGGTCGGGTGTGAGGCGTATGCATCCTTTTGAAATTCAGCCGAATGTTTTGTGATGGTTGGTTTTACATTGTCCAGCATGTTCGATGCCATGATTTCGTGGGCCTTATTTTGTGGGTAGGGTCGTGCAATTTTACACTGCTTAAGACCGGGTTCGTGTAAATATCCTGTTAGTGATACATAGTATAATGCCGTCAACGATCCCATTGGAGGATACATGACTGAAAAGAAGATTCGAGTGCTGGTTGCCAAACCTGGTTTGGACGGGCATGACCGCGGCGCGAAAGTGATCGCCCGTGCCTTGCGCGATGCCGGGATGGAAGTTATCTACACGGGGCTGCGCCAAACGCCGGAGATGATCGCCGAGGCGGCGCTTCAGGAAGATGTGGACGTGGTGGGCTTGTCGGTTCTTTCGGGAGCACACATGGCGCTCACGCCGCGTGTGATGGAACTGTTGCGCGCCAACGGACAGTCGCATGTGAAGGTCTTTTTGGGGGGGATCATTCCCGATGAAGATTTGCACCGCCTGAAAGAGATGGGCGTTACCGGGGTGTATGGTCCCGGTGCGAACACCGAGGATATTATCCGCGACATTAAGACGGCAGTTGTCGGATAGAGAAACACACCAACACAGAGCGGTCTATGCTCTGTGTTTTGTTCTGTAAATACAAAAGGAAACCCGCAGCTTAATGACAAACCCCCAAGCAGTTCTTGATGGTGACAGACTCGCTCTTGCCCGAATGTTGACCAAGGTGGAAAACAATTCGGAGGAGGGGCGTGCGGCGCTGATGGAACTTTTTCCGCATACAGGCAGGGCACATCTCATCGGTGTGACCGGCGCACCGGGCACGGGTAAATCGTCGTTGGTGAATCAACTGGCGCTGTATTACCGCAAGCAGGATGATAAACGCGTCGCCATTGTGGCGGTGGATCCGTCCAGTCCGTTCACGGGTGGGGCGGTGCTGGGTGATCGTGTGCGTATGCGCGACCTTTCGGGTGACCCGAATGTCTTCATCCGCTCGATGGCTTCGCGCGGTTCGCTCGGCGGGTTGGCACAAGCCACTGCCAATGTGGTGCAAGTTTTCGATGCGGCTGGATTCGACATCATCATCATCGAGACGGTAGGCGCCGGTCAAAGTGAAGTGGACATTGCCCGCCT
>JBAIYF010000436.1:0-2641 GCA_037916115.1 Anaerolineales bacterium | reverse complement strand
GTAAGGATGTCTTTGACGATGCCCTTGGTCAGCTTGCCGGTGCGCTGGTCTTGTTTGAGCACGATCAGCACCGTCATGCCGGGTTTGATGTTGGATCGGGTTTGTCCGTTCATGAAGTTCCTTTTCTTGTCACCCTGAGCGGTAGCGAAGGGTCTCTGAGATTATCGTAGAGATGCTTCGCTACCGCTCCGCATGACATTTTTATGAAAGCAACCCTCGCGCAAATGCCAGCAGTGCTTGCACGTCGTTGAAATTCGTGAACGGTCCGACAGAGATGCGCACTGCGCCCGAAGACTTGCCGTCGATACATTTGCGGAACTCGTCAATGGACATCACATCCTTATGTTCGGGGCGGGTGAAGCACACATCCAATTCCACGCGCGAGATGCCCAATGCCACTTCGCCTGCACCGGGGTTGCAGAAACAACCCGTGCGCAGTGAGATGTTGACCTTGTTCGCTTCACTTTCAACGAAACGATGATCGAAGGCTTTGCCATCTTTGTCGTAGAAGTTGACTGTGACCGCTCCGCCTCTTCCTTCGGTAGAGTTTGGTCCGAACAACCGTACCAGCGGTTCGCCGGTGCTGTGTTTCATGGATGTGAGATTTTCCAACAGCCAGCCGGTCAGAGTCTTGACGCGTTCGCTGATGACATCATAGCCGATCGACTCGATATGCTTCAAGCCGATTTCCAGCGCGGGGATGTTCAAATAATCGAGTGTACCGTCTTCGAAGGCGGCGGCGCCGTCGGCGAGATAGTATTTGTCCCCTTGTACAGATGCGACGGTGATCGTCCCGCCTGCGAACCAGGGACGGTGCAGTTTTTCCAATGCCGATTTGCGTGCGATCAGTGCGCCCAAGCCGGTGGGGTAGCCAAAGATCTTGTAGAACGAGATCGGAACGAAATCAGGCTTGACCTTACTCAGGTCGAGTTTGCTGGTGGGGACGTATGCCGCCGCGTCAAGCAGCACGTCCCAGCCGTGGGCATGGGCTTTTTCGATCCACTCGAGCGGATGCTTGACGGAGGAGAAGTTCGATTGGGCGGGATAAGCAAACAGGTTATGACCAGCCTTGGAGGGGCGAGCCAGTTCCGCTTCCAGTTGTGAGGCGTCGACACGCATGTCGGGCAATGCGACGGGGATGTAGGTCACTTCTGCGCCGCGAGCATGAGCGAATTCGCGAATCCCATTGACTGAGTTGTGGTTGTCGAAGGTCAGCAGGTAGCGACCGTTGGGGAAGGGGTAACTTTCGCCGACGAGTTTGAGCGCGCCGCTGGCGTTGGGTGTGAAGATGGCGAGATATTCATTGGGGTCGGCGTTCAGGAATTTGAGGATGTATTCGCGTGTGCCTTCAACGAGATGAGTGGCGGCAATAGAGGTGGGGTTGCTGGAGTGCGGGTTGCCGAAGACGTTTTGTTTGAGCAGTTGATGATGTTTTTCGATCTGTGACTCGGCATAGATGCCGCCGCCGGTGTAATCAAAGTAGATGTGTTCACCTGCGTCGAGACGGGCGTAGTCGGTCTTGCGCAGGTCGTCAATTTTTTGGGTTTGTTTGAAAGTGGGGTATTTTTGAAGGAAGTTTTCAAATTCGGTGGGCATGGCAGACTCCTCAGGCAATTTAACCACAATACTGCTGTTTATTCGCTATATTCGAAAATTCGCGCCATTCGTGTCAGGTTCTGAAAAAATAAATCCACGAAGTTCACGAATCAGCACGAAGTTTTTTCTTCGTGAAAATTTGTGTCCTTCGTGGATGCTGTGGTTCTACGCTTTGACAGGGTTGCTCAGTTTGCCCAAGCCTTCGATCTCCACGTCGACCACGTCGCCGTTCTTCAACTCGCCCACACCAGCAGGTGTGCCGGTGAAGATCAGGTCGCCGGGTTCAAGCGTCATCACTGACGAGATATAAGCGATCAGTGTGCCGACGTTGAAGACCATATCACGGGTGGATGCCATCTGGCGCATCTGCCCGTTGACGCGACAGGTGACGACTGCATCGGACGGGTCGAAGTCGGTATCGATCCACGGACCGAAGGAGCAGAAGGTGTCGAAGCCTTTGGCACGCGTCCATTGGTCATCGGTCTTTTGCAGGTCGCGGGCGGTCACGTCGTTGCCGATGGTGTAGCCAAAGATGTATTCCTTCGCCTGTTCGGCAGTGACGCCTTTGGCGCGTTTTCCGATGACGATCACCAACTCGCCTTCGTGCTCCACTTGTTTGGATTGACCTGGCAGAACGATGTGTTCACCAGTGGCGATGATCGAAGAAGGCGGCTTCAAAAAGATGAGCGGGATCTTTGGCACTTCATTGCCGAGTTCCTTGGCGTGGTCTACGTAATTGCGCCCCACGCAGACGATCTTGCTGGGTTCGCAAGGCGCGAGCAACTTCAACTCCTTAAGCGGAGTTCGCGCCTCGCGGCGGCGGTATTCGCCGAAGATGTTGCCCTGCACCTCGCCGACCTTATCTTCAAGGATCCAGCCGTAGGTGTTGGCGCCTTCAACATTTTGGTAACGGATGATTCGCATATTTTTCCTTTAGAAAGACAATGGACGATTGACCATGGATCATCAAAAACCATCCATCGTCCGTAGTCTATGGTCTGTCGTCTATTTCCCTTTATATTCGTGGATGTTCAAACGGTCTACA
>JBAIYF010000435.1:0-1764 GCA_037916115.1 Anaerolineales bacterium | reverse complement strand
ACTGCTTCTCCGACGATCACTGCCACTGCGACCCAGGCATTACCCATCGCACCGACGTATACGCCCTGGCCCACGAATACAAGAATACCGTAATCTATTATGTCACACCTGCACCGACCGTGATTTGCTATGAATTGCCAAGCAATTCAAAAATCATGCGGTGTTGCGAGCAGGGCGCTTGTCCCGACGACCCCGGCACCTGCGTCCGGGGCAGGTGAGCAATCTCCGTTTAGATGGTTTGTACCTATCGAAAAGATTCATCCAATAACCGGTAGATTGCTTCACCACTGGCTCCGCTCGGGTTCGCAATGACATGTACAAAGGAGGCCTTTATGCCCGTAAAACATGCAACTGATGTCGAAGCGAAAAATGTCGCTGCCGGAAAAGATACAACCATTCAGGTATTGATCTCCTCGCAAGAAGGACCGAACTTTGCGCTGCGCAAGTTTTCCATGCAGCGCGGCGGCGGGATGCCGCGTCACACCAACACGGTGGAGCACGAACAATACGTGCTGCGCGGACAGGCACGCATCGGCATCGGCGATGAGACATACGAAGTGAAGGCGGGAGATGTGGTTTTCATCCCCGAAGGTGTGGTGCACTTTTACGAAAACATGGGCGAGGAATCCTTTGAGTTCCTGTGCATCATCCCCAATAAACCAGACGAGATCAAAGTCGTGGAAGCATGCTGAAATGCAAAAACCACGTTTCTCGTTGAACTAAAAAAAAACTGTAATGATGATGAAGACAGACACCTTGCGAAACCAGGTGTCTGTCTTATTTTTAGTAGAAAGGCTGCACTGCTTCCAGCGTTGTCCTGGCTGGATATTTCTTCCTGATATAAAAGCCCTCCTGTGCTTGGTTTAGCACAGGAGGGCTTTCTTTGTCTTATCCGGTTTTACGGGTTCAGGTTACTCAAGGCCTGACATTTTGTCGGTTCGGCTATTTTTCGAAAACGAACTTGCCGTCCTGGTAGAAGGTCTGGCCATCCACGGTGATGGTGGAGTCTTTGCGCATGTCGCAGATGAAATCCCAGTGGATGGCGCTCTTGTTCTTGGAGCCAGTTTCGGGATAGCCTGCGCCGAGCGCCATGTGGAAGGAACCACCGATCTTTTCATCAAAAAGGATGTGACCGGTGAAACGGTTGATATCAAAGTTGGTGCCGATGGCGAACTCGCCGAGGTAGCGTGCCCCTGCGTCAGATTCGAGCATCTTGAGCAGATAAGCCTGATTCTTGGTGGCGGTAGCCTGCGTGACACGCCCGTTGCTGAAGGTCAGCTCGGCGCCTTCCACGGCCACACCACCGTAAATGGCGGGATAAGTGAAGCGCACCCAGCCGTTGACCGATTCTTCCACGGGGCCGGTGTAGATCTCACCATCGGGCATGTTGAATGTGCCGCACGAGTTCATGAACTTGCGGTTCTTCACCGAAAGGGTCAGGTCCACGTTGGGGCCGCGCATGATGACCTGGTTCCTGCCTTCCATCCATTTGACCGCTTTTTCCTGTTCGGCTTCCACCTGCTTCCAGAAGGAGACGGGATCATCGGCATTGGCGTGCACGGAACCGAAGACGAAATCTTCATACTGATCGAGGCTCATCTCCGCGTCCTGGGCGTAGGCTTCGGTCGGATACAGCGTAGTGACCCATTTGAACGTCCCCTCGGCGCCGCGGCGGAACTGCGCCTCGGTGATCGGCGAAAGCGCTTTGCTGCGGCGCTTGGCGCGCTCCGGATTGATGCTGGTGGTGGCACGCGTGTTGGTAGC
>JBAIYF010000434.1:0-6949 GCA_037916115.1 Anaerolineales bacterium | reverse complement strand
GCTCTCGTCTCGGGAAGAAGCGGGTTGGGGTAATAGGTTATATCTTTGGTCGTGTCGCTGACGATCAGGGATTCTCCCTTTCCGCTTACATACCCAACGATAGACTTTGACCCAACGCCGATCTTGTATCCCTGGCGCTTCATTTGCGCACCAGCTTCACCAGTTGCTTCGCGGATCACAGCGAACTCACCGGGCTGGTCCATAAGGAAGATGCCGGCGTGGTAAAAGTTAAAGCGCTCGCGGATCAGGTTGACAGCCTTGTTAAGCAGTTCGTCAAGGTTGAGCGAGCCGTTGATATCGCGTGCAATTTCGGCCGCCGCCTCCACTTGAATGGCTTTTCGTTTGGTTTCTTCAATAAGCTGAATGCTCTTGATAACACCTGCGACCTGACTGGTAATAGTTGTAAAGAATTTCAGATTGTCTTCATTGAATGCACCTTCATTTTCAACGTCCTGAATGATAAGTGCGCCAATGACTTCACCCTGAACGATCATGGGGGCACCGAGCCAGGATCTTGCAGGTTTGCCAACGATCTTTGCGCCGAGTTCGGCTGCTTTTTTCTCTGTATCTTTGACTAACATCAACGGCTGGCGCGTTTTTAGCAGTATGGAGGTTAACCCCTCTCCAAGCGGGAACGGTGGAATGGATTGAATTTTCCCAAGTTCATAGCTGAATGGGATGTGAATCGTGTTGTCATTTGCGTTGTAGATGGCTACGATCAGATTGTAATTGCCAATGATCTGCTGTATCTTTGCATTCAAGGCATTGTAAAATGAATCTGCCTGAGAAGTGGAGGATATCAGATCGTTCATCGAAGCAAGTGCCTCGACTTCTTTCAAATGCTTTTCTGTTTGGGCTACAGCGAGTGCCCTTTGCATCGCCACGGACATGAGATCGGCGAGGTTCTCATATGGCTGAAGAGCCGCACCTGAAAGGTTCTGTTGGCGCGATCCAATAAGCAATATTGCCTCAAGTGAATTCGTGCCTTTTATGGGTATGAATATCCCATTGAGCAAGTCCAGGTTTCTCAAGATATCCCTTAATGCTTTGGGAAGTTCAGGGTTGGTACTTGCCGATACGATAGTTCCGCGCATCAGAAGGGATGTCACTTCCTGGATATTGGCTCTAACGCCCACTTTTTCCATACTATCGGGAACATCCTTGCGGAATGTGTCTGATACTGCAATCATGCTCAGACGATCTGGCTGACATTGGAGAAGCAGGGCGGGGTAGGGGGCTCCTTTAAGAATTTGCCCGCCAACCCGCAGGATTTCAGATTCGGTTCTTGCTTCTTCGATCAGGCGGCTGGAGCGGTAGAGACGATCCAGTTCCTTGAAGTTCACTTGGCTGGCTTCGACCAGGTTTGCAGTTTGCATGGCTGTTGCAACTTGACTAGCCAGGGTTTGCAGCATGACAATGGCATCGGGACTGAAAGCACCCGGTTGTGTACTTTGAACGTCGAGCACACCAAGAACCTGATCGCCCAGTGAAACGGGAACGCACGCTTCGGACCGTGTTTCGGGGAGTAGTTCGTTCGTCAAGTGGAGTTCATCCTCGGTGACATTCGAGGCAATACGCGGCTTGTTATTTGCAGCAACCCATCCAATGATGGAGTTGGACCCCACTGGCAGGCTGTATTTTCGTTCTAACAGTCCCTTGGTTGCTGAGCCATACCCGTACTTGAATTCAACGTTCTTTCCGCTCCTATCTACAATGAAGATACTGGACTGGTAAAAATCAAATCGTTGGAACAGGAGTTCGGCAGTTTTCCGCAACATTTCGTCAATATTGGAGATGGTATTGATGCTTTGTGCCAATTCTGCTGCGGTGCGGATCTGTAGGGCACGTTCTTCCACTTTTCTCTCAAGCGATTTGTAACTATCTTCGATCTGATCGGCAAGGAAGTTGAATTGGCTGGACAGTTCGCCGATTTCGGTTTCTTGCACGACTTCTGCGCGCTGGCTCCAATCTCCCTCTGCAAATTTTCGAGTAATGGACGAAAGTGCTTGCAGCGGCTGGATAACCCGTTTTGTTCCGTAATACAACACCACACCCATCGAGCCGATCGTTGCTAATACAAGCAAAATCGTGAAAGGAGCAAGGCTGTTGATTTGGCTGTAAATGGTTTCTGACCTGATCGCGAGCAAAACGCCGCTCTGTAAAGATGGCAGCCATACTAATTGACCAAGCACTCTTTCATCCTGAAAATCGGTTTCCAGTGAAATAGCTTCCGGATTGGATTGTGCTTTGGTGGCTTCCAATTCCGCACGAATCTGCTCATTTGCAGTGGGATCAACCGTCACGACTTCAAAAGAACGATTTTCCTGATTGATACTAACAACCTTGTCGTTTGCAAGGATGAAATAGGTCTGTGCATAGGGCGCCAGTCCATTCAATGGCTGCAGTATGATACTAAGATCGGTTTTTTCTGTAATGCCAACCAGTGTCCCCAATGTGGAACCTCGTTCGGTTTGGTATGGCACAACGGTCAGCAGAATTAACTGCTCATCGTAAATAGGGGCAAGCCCATATTGAAGGAAGGATTGATTTTCTTCAGTGTCAAGTAGTGTTAAGTCAAGCGTACTGCCTTCCCACTCCTGATTGCTTGCCAGCTTAATTACGCCGTCTCTATCTAATAACAGAAAGGCATCAAAACTTTTTAAGTATTGTGTGCGGTCTTCCGAAAGAAGGTTGTTTGTAAAACGATCGCGGATTGCAACAAATTGAGAGCTTTGCGGGTTGGCGTGCAGCGCTGTTTCGATCAGTATGGGCGCATCTTCTCCGGATAATTGTGCCTGCAGTGTTTCTTCCTTGGTTTGAACTTCACGAGCCACCAATTCCACCTGATTTGCAAGCAGGCTTTCTGTTTGGGCTATCGCTTGGTCTCGCAGCAATATACGAGCGCGAACGTAAGCCACTCCTGCCATCAAGGCAAGCGGAACAAACGTAAAGATTAAGAGCGTCCTAACAAGAGTGCCAGTAAGGCTGCCCTTGAACCTTTTTTTTGTAGTTTCATGCTTTTGTGTCGCTGCAGGGATGGTCATCAGTAGTTAAGAATGAACTAACTGAATTCCCAGACCGGTTCGCCATTTAAGATCCTGCGAATTTGGTCTGGAAATCGGTCCGGGTCGAGCGGCTTTCCAAGAAAACCATCGAAACCAGAGTCTTTTGCTTTTTTCATTTGCTCCTGGCTGGCTTCGGCTGTAACGGCAATGATCGGAACCGTTTTGAAGCGTTCCGAAGCGCGGATCTTTTTCAGTGCACCATATCCATCCTCGTATGGGAGGCGAATATCCATTAGTATCAGATCAAGGCGCGGGAGCGTATCGGCGTATTCGACCACTTCATATCCCGATGTCTTCCATTCACAATGAATGCCCAAGTAACCAAGCATGCGGGCGATCAACACAAAATTTGAAACATTGTCCTCAACAACCAAAACCGCCGCATCCTTGGGAATCGTTGGCTTGCGGATCGGTTGGGTATCAGAAACAGCAGGGGTTTGTTCTTGGTCAGACATTGGTTCTCCTTGTGATGAAGCGCGAAATCTGCTGTGCCAGTGTGTCGATGTCGATAGGCTTTTGAATGTAACCGTCACATCCAGCTTCGAGGGATTTTTCCCGGTCACCGCGCATCACGTTTGCAGTTACAGCCACAATAGGAATGTTCTTGAACCGTTCGGTTTTCTTAATTTTTGCAGTCAGAGTGTAACCATCCATATCCGGCATATTGATATCCATCAGGATCAGGTCTATTTTTTCAGTTTCGAGTTTCTGAAACGCTTGGTTTGCGTGTGCCGCCTCCACAATTTCATAACCTTCCGCATTCAACACACGCCGGATCAAGTTCCGATTATCCGGATTGTCTTCTACATACAATATGGTTGCTGTTCTATCTGACATTTCCTTATTCTCCAGCCGGAATTTTACTTTACGGCAGGCACAGGTTCGCATGACAGCTACCTTACAAACATTAATCTGTTCAAGTATAGCATAACGAAAAGCCGAGGCACTTTCTTCCTCGGCTTAGAGCGGGTGATGGGACTCGAACCCACGATATCTTGCTTGGGAAGCAAGCGTTCTACCACTGAACTACACCCGCATACTAGCGGGATTATACGTCACGCCAAAACGATGGTCAAGCCTGATGTAAGAACCGCCTCAAATCTGACCCGCTTACTGCTTGCGTTTCAGGAGCATGTTCGCCAATTCGCGGATCGCATCTCCAGCTTCTCCTTGCGGATCTGCAGAATTCAAATACCCAAGCGCTTTCTCCGTCAACTCAGCAGACATTTTTTCGGCATATGCCTTTCCACCTTCGTTCTCAAGAAGAGCGGCGATATCACCAACTTCCTCTTGTGAAATCGGCCCCTTGCGCCAGCGTTCAGCAAATTTACCATTTTGTTCGAGCGCATATAACACAGGCAGGGAATTCTTTCCCTCCACTAAATCGCTGGCAACCGATTTGCCAGTAACAGATTCATCGCCCCAAATGCCAAGGATGTCATCCTGTACCTGGAATGCCAAACCGAGGTGATACCCAAACTGGCGATATAACTCCACCTTCTCTTCTTGCGCGTAGCCAAGATATGCTCCAGCCTGGGTACAGACAGAGAGTAGGGCAGAGGTTTTTCCACCAATCATGGGCCAATAATCTTCGATCTTCAAGTCTGTTCGTTCTTCATAGGACATATCGAGAAATTGCCCCTGCGTAAGTTGAAGGCATACTTCATTCAAAATTCCAGCAGCTCGAACAACCATCTCTGCCGGGTAATTCTTTTGCAGGTCCAGAGCTGCTTGGTTTGCAATCACAAAGAGCGCATCACCAACGTTGATTGCCATTGGCGCACCCCATTTGACCCAGACAGTTTTCCGCCCACGGCGCAAGGGAGAGTTATCTTGAATATCATCATGCACAAGCGAAAAATTATGGACAAGTTCGATAGCCGCAGAAAACGAAACTGCGTGTAGCCAATTTATCTCACTGTTACTCTCTTTATTAATAGAAGCAAGAGAAAGAAGTGTAATCAATGGACGGATACGCTTCCCCGCCGCCTGAGGTCCGGAACCTTCACCCGTCCACCCCATGTGATAGGTCAACATCTCATGGAACGGTTTGGTATGAGGCTGATCCAACCGCCCTACCTGTTGCTTAAGTTCTGTTTCGATGGCATCAAACATGGCTTGCTGAAGAGTATTACTCATGGCTTTATTCCTTTAATTCCAAGATTTATCAGATCCCTTCGCAATTGAGTGGGGGATTGAAAATGCACAGTACGAAACCCTAGTTTTTGTGCTGTCTGAATATTCGGCAGGGAGTCGTCGATGAACAGGCAATTTTCAGCCCGGTGCCCAATACGATTTAGTGTGATATTGAAAATATCCGCCTCCGGCTTGACTGTTCCATGTTCCCCTGAAATGACCTTATCCTCGAACCAGTCAAAGAACGGATATTTTTTCTCAATGAGTTGAAATTTTTCAAGCGAGAAATTACTTAACAGATATAGAGGCCAACCTGCGTCTTTCAAAGATCGGACGATTTCAACGCTCTCAGGATATGGGTCGGTGATACTTTCTTCCCAATGTGTGTCATATGCTTGAATTAAGTCAGCGTAATGTGGGAACTGTTCTGACAACTCTTTTACGGCATCGACAAATGGACGTCCAGCATCCTGTTTTGCATTCCACTCAGCGAAACTAATCTCATCCAGAAAACGGGTAACCGCTTCACGGTCTGGCAGGAGGCGTTTGTATAGCAGGTGAGCATCCCAGCCAATGAGGACATTTCCAAGGTCAAAGATTATGGCGTGTATGGTATTGGTCATAATTGCCGCGTTATTTTATCCGATACAGACTGATTCTGGCGGTATAATCGCGCGGTCATACCCAGGACGGTCACAAACTGCACTTTTTGAGAGTACGAATGGCGCAATTTATGACCGTGGGCATTATACAAATCCAACTGGAGAAGAACCTTGAGCCGATTGATCAACCCCGACTCTGTAGGAAAAGAACGCACTCGTTTGTCGAAGTCCATTGTGTTGTGCATCCGTGAACTGGCAAAGCAAAATAAAGTGACACCCGAAGCAAAGGATCAAGCGGCGTTCATTGCGCTTGCCTTACAGACCATTTCCGAGGGCATTGATAGTTCTGTAGCTGCCTGGGAAAAGCGCGATTACTGGGTAAAAGCGGATAAATTCCGCATGGAGTGGATGTGGGCTGGGCAATACGCTTCGAAATTGAAAGAAGCCGTGCTCGCCGACGATTGGGCAACCATTGCCACAATGCTGCCATCCATAGCACAGAAATTTGGCAAGATCGAAATTGCGCCAAACCACCGTCTTGGCACGCCCTGGAAAAATGCCTATCAATTGCTGGCATTACATCAAAAGTTGTAATTTCAACGTTTAGCTATACAAAAAAAATCCGAAGCCATGCTTCGGATTTTTTTTGATCTATAACTGTGACTATTTGATTTTGACCAAATTGTTCTTTGTGTTCTTGAGCAATTCGATCATGTAATCGCGGATGTGCGGATTGAGGTAGTGACGCTCAAGCGTGGAAAGCGGCAGGAAACGCGCACCTGCCACCACGTTGATGCAATTAGCAGAGCCGCACAGGCAGATGAAGGGGGCATCCATTTCCCATTCTGTGGATGGGTAGAAGAAGAAAAGTTCGGCGCCTTTTTCAATATCACGCGCAGCAACCATTTCCATGTGCTGGGTGTCGAGAATCACGTTCGGATCGCACGAGTGGTTGAGTGCAGCAAGTTTACCGACGTGCGTGTGTTTGTCTCGACCGATCTGAACGGTGTAGCGATTGGGTCTTTCGCGCACATCTTCGCTGGGTATGGCGCAGATCACTTCGCCTTTTTTGTAAGCGCGTTTCGTGACAAGTGTTCTGAACTTGTTTTCAGTTTTAATCGAAAGCGCTTCCATGGTTGATGTCAT
>JBAIYF010000433.1:0-1966 GCA_037916115.1 Anaerolineales bacterium | reverse complement strand
GATGAGCGATCCGCCCAGTTTGAGGAGAACGAGTTCGTTGGTCATAGTGCTTGTTTTAACACACAACTTCAAAATTGTGTCGGTCTTTTTGTGGCAGGCGCTGTCCGTGGGTATAATTTCAGTATGGATATTCGTACCGGTGTTATTGTGCTTTCCCTGTTCGCCATTGTTGGGGCGTTCCTTCTGTTCCGCGGCGCGGTTCGCAATATGCAGTCTGCGCGCCGCATTTCGTTTTACAGTTTGCGCCGCCGCTATAACAATGCTGCCTGGCGGATGGTTTTCTTCGCCTTGTTTTTGATCGTGCTTGCTTTTTGGTTTCCCTCTGGCGGCGAGCAGGTCATTTACCGCGTTTTTCCGCCGTCGCCCACGCCGTCGCTGACGCCGACCATCACCCTCACTCCAACCATTACCCTGACGCCGACCATCACGTTGACGCCAACATTGACGGTCACGCCGCTGGTTTCAGATACGCCCACGCTCACGCCGACTCCGTTCCTGCCGGTTGCCATTGAAGCGCTTTTTTCTGCGCCAGCCACACCCAACCCTGAGGCGGTCTTTACGGCTTTGCAGTTTTCCACTGAGTTTGATGGTGTGAATCCCATTGACCCGAAGACTGTGTTTGAACTGCCCATTGAGACCATGTATGGTGGTTTCGATTACAACAACACCCTGCCCGGCGTACAATGGACCGCGCTCTGGTATCGTAACCGTGAATTGGTCTGCTATGAGACCGAGCCCTGGCGCGAGGAGTGGGGCACGGGCGGGATCGGTGGCTATACATCATGCAGCGAGCCTTTGGGTGGGTGGCAGGCAGGCAATTACGAAGTGCAGATTTTTATGGGCTATGAATGGAAAGTGGTCGGACGCTTTACCGTGTTGGAAAGCCTCCAGCCTACCGCCACAAGTACGCCCGAAGTGATCGAGACAGAAACACCCACACCGACACCATAAGGTGCAGATCCATTAAGAATCAAAATCATACACAAAGGGATTGTCATGACCAAACCAGCTTTTCAAGATAACTATCCCGATTATTTTGCCCATTGTTACGGATGCGGCAGGATGAACGAGTTGGGACATCAGATCAAAAGTTATTGGGACGGGGAAGAATCCGTCTGCCACTTTGAGCCAAAGCCGTATCACACATCCATTCCCGGTTATGTATATGGCGGGCTGCTGGCTTCACTGATCGACTGTCACGGCACGGGGACGGCTGCCGGGGCTGGATACCGCGCCGAGAACCGCGAGATGGACACCGAACCGCCGCTGCGTTATCTCACAGCATCGTTACACGTGGATTACCTCAAGCCTACCCCGATGGGTCCTATTCTGGAAGTCCGCGCGAAGGTGAAGGAGGTGAAGGGACGCAAAGTGGTGGTGGAAGAGTGGATCCAGGTCAATGGTGTGATCACGGTGAAAGGGGAAGTGGTTGCTGTGCAAGTTCCGGAACATTTGGTTCTGGAATTGTTGGAAAAGGGAAATAACGAACCGTAGAAATATGTAATGAGAAATAAGTAAATAGTACAAAAAGAAAAGAGAGTTCTGAATCGAAAATGCGAACTGTAAAAATCATTTTATTTGTGTTGATGGGAATTTTACTAGCAGGGTGCGCGAAGAGCGTCCCTCCGGAGATGCGCGCCATGATGGTGGGAACGGAGGATATTCCGCAGGAGTGGATCATCTTCAAGGAGTCCACTGCAGAGGATTGGGGCGGCGACTTGTACAATGTTGCTTTTGCGTATGGAAATGAATCCGAGTCGCCTGCATTGGAGCATCAATTGATCGTCTATGCAGATGCGGCTTCGGCAGCCAAAGGATTTGAAGAGTATCGCGCCTATATTTTTGAATCAGGCTGGCAGGAGACCGACCAGGTTAAGTTTGTTCCTTCTTCTCCGAACGACCTGTTCGAGGCGCAGTGCACCACACAGGAGATCGACCATGTCATGACAGATATCTGCTTTATCTT
>JBAIYF010000432.1:0-3853 GCA_037916115.1 Anaerolineales bacterium | reverse complement strand
GGTCATGTTTTGAAGCGAGAAGGGGGAACCCATCAGGTTGAGTCCGCTATCGAGGGTGAAAAGTCCCAGAAGCAAAACAACAACGGCTACAAATCGCATGAAGAATTTTTCGAGTTTTGAGCCAAGCTCGGTGGCGAGATAAGCGACGATGAAGAAGACCGGGCTGGTTCCGAGCGTGAAGGCGAACATGAGCGCGGCACCCATGAGTACGCTGCCTGTGCCAAGCGCGGTTGCCATCATGGCTTGGGTCACGCCGCAGGGGATGAAGACAGTGAGCAATCCAAGGAAGATGGGCGTGGCAGTATCGGTACCTTTGGCGGTGCGGCGGATATAACGTGTGATGAACTTCGGCGGCTCGATGGAGAAGTAACGGAAGATCGGGTGGACGTTGAACATGCGCAGCGCGTTGCCGACCATAAAGATGCCAATGGCGATCATCAATACAGCGCGGGTGATGGGACTGAGCGTGAGGTATGAGCCAAGCCACCCAAGCAACGCGCCCATCAATGTGTACGCGACCAGCTTGGAAACCAGAAAGAGGAAGATCGGCATGGCGCTGTTGGTACGGACGGCAGCCGCTTTATTTTTTCCCTTTTTGGGCTGCCCAACCTGCCCGGCATAATCCTGTTCGATCTGATAGGCAAGTGAACTGGCGAGCAAGCCGCCCTGCACAGCAAGGCAACTCAAACCGCCAGTGGTAATGCCAGTGACAAAGGCAACGATCAACTGGCTCATCACGCTCGAATTCGCCGCGAAATTGACCGAGCTTTCACCAGCGGGAAAGGCGATCATGGCAACTGCGATGGCAACCAACACCACACCAAGGGTGACGATGATAACGGGGTCAACGGGTTTACTGTTATTCTGACTCATGGCACCTCAATAAGTGCAAAAATAATAAAGAAGAATGATTAACCAACTGTGAGAACGGTGAACGGGTGCGAAGATTACCTTCGCACCCGTTCTTCAAAAGTTAGCGTTGTCCGCCGTCCCACACAACGAACGGCATATTGATGACGACACCGGGCTGTTCGATGGTCACTTCACCGGCGGCTTCGGCGGCGAGGACATCGGCAGCAGAGGTCAATTCGCGGGCTTTAGACTCATCTGTCCATGCCACTGCATTGAGGCGGCGCAAGGGAGTGTAGCCATCGGTACCGGGCGGGTTATCGAAGACATCCGCCTGGAAGCCGAACGGTCCCATTCCTTCGATGCCGTTGGTGAAGACGTAAACATTCGCGAGCGATTCATCGGGCACATTTGCCAGTGAGGGTACGAGCAGAACGGGGGAATTCATCATGTTCGTGAGCTTATCCGCCACACCGGGGTCTGAAGCTTCGGTATGGACGAAAAAGATTTCCTTGCCATCTGCCCAGGCTTTCCCGGCAGGGAGCTCGGCTTTGGGCATTTCGGCAGTTTGCGGGGCACACGCAGCGACGAGCAACGCGAGCGCAAGAACGAGAAGTAGAGAGAGTTTCTTCATGTTAATATTTTCCTTGTTTAGAGTTATTCATCCTCAAGGGGATGTTCTATCTCACCAGCCATAAAGGCTTCTGGTGCACGCAGAAAGGCTTTCAAGCAGGCGTTGTTGCAAAAGTAAACCACCTCACCGTTAAAGTCTGCGCTCGGATATGCAGATGGATCGTTGATCGTGCCTCCGCAAGCGGTCTTGATGAGTAGGGGCTCAGGGAGTTGTTGTTGGTCGCTCATGATTTATTGACCGTGGACGATAGACCATAGACCCAACTATCGTCCGTAGTTTATCGTCGTCCTAAATTTTCACTCCGCGCAGGCGCAGGCTATTCGTCACCACAAAGACACTGCTGAACGCCATTGCGCCAGCGGCAAGCATTGGGTTCAAATAACCCAGCATGGCAGCGGGAATAAGGACCACGTTATAAATAAAAGCCCAGAACAGATTTTGCTTGATGGTCGTCACTGTCTTGCGCGAAAGGCTGATGGCACGCGATACGCCGCGCAAGTCGCCACTCATCAGGGTCACCGGAGCCGCCGCCATGGCCACATCCGTACCCGTTCCAATCGCAAGACCCACATCCGCTTGAGCGAGAGCGGGCGCATCGTTCACACCGTCACCCACCATCGCAACAACCGATGTATTCGATTGAAGTTTCTTGACCTCAGCTGATTTGCCTTCAGGCAGCACTTCAGCAAGAACTGTATCCACACCAACCTGCTTCGCAATGGCTTCAGCAGTCTTCTGGTTATCACCAGTGATCATTGCCACCTTCAAACCCATCTTGTGCAAGTCAGCGATCGCATCCTTCGAGCTATCCTTGATGGTATCCGCCACCGCGATGATGCCCGCGGCAACGTTATCAATGGCAACCAACATCGCCGTCTTGGCTTCGGATTGAAGACGCGTCACTTCGGATTCAAGATTGCCCAGGGAGATTCCTCTCGCCTCGAACATTCGCTTATTCCCGACCATCACGCTTCTTCCCTCGACCTCGGCTTGAACGCCATGCCCAGCCTCCGCCTTAAACCCAGCCGGTTCGACCAATGTCAACCCGCGGGTCGTCGCCTCCGCCCAAATGGCTTCACCGAGCGGATGTTCACTTCCTTTTTCCACAGAAGCAGCAAGGCGGAGCAGTTCGTCACTGGTCACTGATAACTGGTTACTGACCACTATATCGGTCACCGCAGGTTGTCCCTTCGTGATCGTGCCGGTTTTATCCAAAACAACCACAGAGACTTTACCAGCGCGTTCGAGTGCTTCACTGTTTCTAAAGAGAATGCCTGCTTCGGCGCCTTTACCTGTCCCCACCATGATGGCGGTCGGCGTGGCGAGCCCCATCGCACACGGACAGGCAATGACCAGCACCGCCACCATGTGAATGAGCGCGCGGGTGAACGGATCGATATCCGCGTTGATCGCCAGCGGCGGACCAAAGAAATACCATCCGGCAAAGGTCAGCAGAGCGATGACGATCACCACTGGCACGAACACCGCTGATACCTGATCCGCCATTTTCTGGATGGGAGCTTTGCTGCCTTGGGCATCTTCGACCAGTTTAATGATCTGCGCCAGCGCAGTTTCTTTCCCAACTTTGGTGGCTTCGAACTTGAGCATGCCCAGTTTGTTGAGCGTCGCACCGATGACCGGGTCACCGGGCTTCTTCTCCACCGGCAACGACTCGCCCGTCAGCATCGATTCGTCGAGAGTGCTGCGACCTTCCACCACCACCCCATCGACCGGCACTTTCTCGCCCGGCTTCACCATCACCACATCGCCCACGCGGACATCATCCACAGGCACTTCAGCTTCCACGCCGTCGCGAATGACGCGAGCGGTCTTGGCACGCAGACCCATCAGCTTTTTGATGGCTTCAGATGTGCGTCCCTTGGCGCGAGCTTCGAGGAACTTGCCCAGTTTGATGAGTGTGATAATAACCGCCGCCGTCTCGTAGTAGACATGTCCCATCAGCAAGCCGAAGGTGATCGGCAGTGAATAAAAGAATGCTGCAGAAGAGCCCATCGCAATGAGCACATCCATGTTGGCAGATCTGTTGCGGATCGCCTTGAATGCGCCGACGTAATACTGCCAGCCCACATAGAACTGAACAGGGGTTGCCAGAACCAGCATCAGCCAGTTGAACCACGGCTGGGCATCGCGCATGCCAGACATGGTGGTGTTGGTGTAAACGAAATCAGGAAGCAGCCCGAAATCTTTGCTCATGGAAAGAACAAAGAGCGGGACTGTAAATATCAAACCAATGATGAGCAGGCGGCGTTGTTCGTTGATCTCGTGTTCGCGCGCCATTGCTTCGGCATCTTCTGCCGCACCGCCCAGTTCCATCGCCTCGAACCCGGCGGCGGAAACAGCGCGGCGTAA